>JBLMZJ010000109.1:0-4751 GCA_050258735.1 Deltaproteobacteria bacterium
GCCCGGTGCATCAGTTCAATGCCTCCGAACGCATAAACCAGCATGACCAGCGATGATTTTGGCAGATGAAAATTGGTTAACAAAGCGTCTATTGCTTTGAATTCATATCCAGGGTAAACGAACAAATTGGTTTCTCCACGCCCTGCTATAAACCCTGTTCCAGCTGAGAATGTAGATTCCAGCGTCCGGACCGAGGTGGTGCCTACGGCGATAATCCGCTTGCCGTTAGCCCGCGCCCGGTTTAGACTCTGAGCCTGTTCCGCACCTAGTTCATAGGCCTCGTAATGCATACGATGTTCGCGAATATCCTGAGCTTCCACTGGTCGAAAAGTGCCGATGCCTACGTGCAGCACCAGCTTGACGATCTCGACTCCTTTTTTCTGCAGTCTTTCAAGTAGTTCCTCGGTAAAGTGTAGCCCAGCCGTCGGTGCCGCAACCGAGCCGGATGCCCTTGAGTAAACCGTCTGATAGGACGTATTATCGCCTTCTTCGGCTGGCCTGTCAATATAGGGCGGGAGCGGCATGGCTCCCACTTTTTCCAATATTGTGTCCCAGTCATCAAATCCATAAAACTCTACCCGGCGCCCCCCGGCAAAAGGAAGTTCAGCCGCTACCCGCCCGAAGAGCTGGCCATTACCAAATTCCACGATTGTTCCTGGCTTCAGACGTTTAGCAGGTTTCACCAGGCAGGACCAACCTTGACCATCAGGCCGCAGGAGCAGCACTTCCACTTTAGCTCCAGTCCCCTGCTTTACTCCCAGCAGGCGTGCTGGTATTACACGTGTCTCGTTTAGTACGAGCACGTCATTATTACCGAGCAGGCTGTCCAGGTCCGAAAAAATCCGGTCCTGGATCGTGCTAGAGCGGCGGTCCACTACCATCAATTTTGAGCGATCGCGCGGGTGAACAGGATGCTGGGCAATGCGGTCCGGCGGAAGGTGGAAATCGTAGGTATTGATGTCAAACCGGTTCATTTTACATCCCTTTACTGCAAAGTAGTAAGTATGGCGCCATCATAGTAAAACTGCAGGATCTCTTGATATGTCTTGTTCTGGCCAGCCATTCCGTAAGCTCCCCACTGCGACATACCAACTCCATGTCCCCAGCCATGCCCGACAAACGTAATGTTCTGTGGAGACTTGGGATAGATCTTGCTGGCCGTTGCCGAAACTACCTGATAGGTGTCCCCGCCAGTGCGAAACGACATTATCGAAGCTGAATTGGCTACGTACATGTTTTTCAAGCCGCCATCTACAGTAATTGTGCTGCCGCCGCCATTCAAGATGGATACCTTGGCATCACTAACCGTATCAAACATAGAGCTCATAAAGTTCTGATTATTAACATAAGTGTAGAACCCGGGATTGAACATGTTGCCCAGTTCACGCCCCGATAATTGGAATTGTCTCCCGTTTTCATCGCTGATAGTCACCTGATAAACGCGGCCGGAAACATACTTCGAAAGCGTTATCCCCGCAATCGGCCCAATATCGGGATATTTATTACGTAATTTTTCAGACAAAGACCTGCCGCTGCCATCTGCCGCAATCGGCACCTGGCATCCCCAGTCTGATAGACCAAGACCCATACTGTAAGGATCAGGTTTGCTGATGAGGTATGAATAGTAATACCCATTTACATTCTGGTTATCTTCCGTGTATCCGCCGCTGTTGGAGCTGTATAGGGCGTAAATAAGCTTGCCGTCCTTATCGATCAGCACCTGCCCGGCAGTTCCATCAACTGCCTGCCGGGAATTGTCCCCTTCGACAGCGTATCCGCCGTAAACCTGGCAGTTCGTCTCATCGCAGACGTCAAAACCATCAATGTTGTGTTTGCCGAGATTCTTAACAGTGTAGGTTCGCGCAGCCACCGCCTGGGCTTTCAGAGCTTCAGCTGGCCACTGATTGGACATTTCGCGGGGCACCACTCCATATAAATACTGTTCGAGCGGCAGCCGGTTGATCACATTCATGCCAGTACCGGCACGATTGACAGTAACCGTTAAAGCCCCTCTAAATGGCTTATTGTTGTAGCTGAATATAGAACTGACCAGGTCGCCCTGAGGAGTAAAATCAACCTGAGGGTAGCTGCCTAGATCTGCCCAGGAACCGTCATTGTTCATGGAAAACACTTGGATAGATTTTTGATCCGGAACAAAGGCTGCTCGCCACAAGGAACTGCCCCCGTAGACAGCTAGCGGGAGGGACTGAGTACCACCGGTGATCTGATAACCGCCGGTAACCACTTTGAAATCACAGACGGTCTCAGTGGTGGTCAGCCCAACGCGTATGTAAGGCGGACATGTAACACCTTGTACGGAGTTCGGCATTATTGACATGCCCGTAATTACGAAGCCTATTAGAACTAAGATGGCTATAGATCTTGTTTTCATCGGACTTCTCCTGAACCCGTTTTCCCAGAAATTCGGCAGAAGCCCCTGTAATTCCTTCTTTTTGGTTATCGTTTGGCGCCCGGACCCGCAGAATTCTGGGCCGGGTTGTGATTATCCTCTCGCCTATCGTTCACAGGCTGATTGCCCTCTTTATCCTCTTTCTCCGGCTGATTATTATTACTGTCGATCCCTGTGTTTTGTCCACCGTGAGTGCCTTTGGAGCCTTTGTCCTGCTTTTCCTTATCATTTTCATCTTTTTTTGCACTGGTATCCTCTGCGGGAGTCGAAGCATCGTCTTTCGGCTTATCATGCTTAACAACTTCAATACTGCTATCCTGCTCATCTGCTTTATTGATCTTTTCCTTCTTTTGCTTATCCTTGGATCTGTTGTGCTCTGTCTTATTTACATCTTCATGCTTATTCTTATGGTCGTGTTTGTCTGTAACTTGATCATCGTCCTTAACATCATCGTTTATCTCAGTAGTTGGATTAGCATTATTTATTTCGTTCTGGTTTGTACGGTTGTCATCGTTATCTGATTCAGGACTCGAGACATCTAATTGCATTTCTTTTCTTAACACTGCTCCCAGGCTTTCTTTGGTCCTCCGCGCTTTTTCCCTTTGTTCCTTGGTCGCTTGGAAAACCTGCATTTGGGCTTCAGCAGAGCCGCTGTCATTTAGAATTTTTTGTTTATCCTGCTCCAGTGTCTGGCTGATTTCATCCGCAACTTTTTGTCCCTTAGCATCGATCGGAATTGTTGTTACGGTTACCTGGCCGTTCCTATTATTTATGAACCCTTCCTTGCGGGCTTCTGCTACAATACTCCTGATAGCGTTTTCCGCCCTCATCCCCTTTAATGAGATATGGTTTAATACCTGCTCCCCATCACTGTTGATAGCGGCGGTTGACACGACTCGATCAAAACGGTTAATGCCCAGTTCAATGCGCGGATTTATCTCCACCTGTGCATACGCTGAAACCGTCATGAAACTGACCATTTGCGAAGTGATTAAAAACAGCATCAGTACAGCTGCCGCATATATACCATAATCGCCGTAAACCCTTTTAACGATCATTTCACCGACGTCAGCCGGACCTGAATGCCAGAACTCTTTAAATTCCCCGGAATCAGTGAGAACCGTGACTCTATTCCCTTTGCGTTCCAGTACGACCCCTTTAATTGTCGCCATCTTTTCCCACCCTCCTCATCCAGGGCATCGCGTATTCCCTGAGCATCGGATAATCGCCAATCAGTATCAAGGTAATTGCCACAATAAATTTGCGGTTTCTCTCTAAAAACTTGCGATTGTATCTTAGTTTCTCTTCCAGTGATTTAATCGGCAGTGATTTGTTTTTAATAAAATACTCGCGCAATTCACTATTTGATGCGATATAGCAGCCAGCTTCTTTGGCCTTCTCACGTGCCGCAAACTGGCGGGGATTGCTCTTTACCAGATCCGACAAGGATATATTATATTCATTCATAGTTTGAACCAGAGCCATGACCTGCTGCTTTCTGTCTATGTCCTCCAATATCTCCTGAAATGAGTTATCAGTTACTGGAGTAATCCCTATTCGCTCGCCCAGGTCCGCAATAAAGGCGAACCGCCCGCTTTTCTCCCGCCGTTTATAATCAATGATACGGTGATGAATCACCCGCCCCAGGTATACCGTGAACGTACCTTTATCGATTTCATATTTTTCAATCGCCTCTAACAGGGCCGTATGGACTATAGCTGCCTCTTCGTCACTGTCACAGATAAAGCGTCCAGTAGTCTTACTGGCCACTCTCAATCCAAACGGGACGAGCTGCCGCACTAGATCTTCGATCAATGCTTGGTTGCCAGCCCGAAACATATCCCGGGCCTCAATTACCTGTTCATCAGTAATCAACGGCACTCCAAACTCCCCTTTACAAATAATGCGCAGTCTGCGGAATAAAACTGGGGGTCATCGTCTAACGAACAAATTCAGCAGGATGGTCAGAATAATACTCAACAGAATACATGTCATTAGTGGAAAAAAGAATGTAAAGCTGCCCCGGCGAACCATAATATCACCTGGCAGCTGCCAGTTAGGCCCCAGCTTAGCCAATGCCCAAAAAATCAATCCCAACGCCAGAAGAATAGCTCCGCCAGTGATTAAAAATCTAGCCATGCTTCCCCACGGATTCACTTCTTTTCCTCCCAGCGGTTTTTTCCGTACCTTTCCCATTCGCTGTAAATGCATCCGCAATAAGGCTGCCGGTAAAGCCCCAATTCTTTGGATATCCTAATCGTATCCCTATAGTGGGGACGCCAGTCGTGATAAAGAAACTGCACACCATACTTGGCGGCGCATTCTTCCCCTACCTGCTTAA
>JBLMZJ010000110.1:0-8405 GCA_050258735.1 Deltaproteobacteria bacterium
GGCCATCCATGATCGGCATGGTAACATCCATAGTGATCACATCCGGCAGTATGCTGCTATACTTATCGAGCGCTTCCTTGCCATTCCCCGCTTCGGCCACGATCTCGAAACCCTCGGGTTCCAGGGCCTTTCTCACCATTTTCCGGGTAATCGGCGAATCATCGACCGCCATAACTCTGATTGGAGTCCCGTCAGCTTTGAGTCCCTTCATGTTAAAACCCCTCCAATTGATTATTTACCGCAGATGGACACTGGAACGATCCTTATAAGCTCTGTAAATTCATCAATAACAAGCTACTCAAAATCGAAATGACTTGTCTGGTTGGTCAGCATCAATTATTGCCCTGATACTTGTAACAAACAATGGAAATGTATCCATCTGCGGTGAAATCTCTTTCACCCTACTTGTTGACGGCCTTGACGATCTCCTTTGCAACATCCCAGATGGGCACTATGACTTCGGCCCCACCCTTTTTCACCGTATCACCGGGCATCCCCCAGACGATAGCGCTCTCCTCTGATTCTGCGATCGTAGCGCCACCGGCCTGTCGGATCTTGACCATAGCATCAGCGCCGTCATTACCCATTCCGGTCATGATAACGCCTATGGTCTTGCGTTGGTAAATTTCCAGCACTGATTCCATCATCACCCCTACCGAAGGGATAAACAGGTGGTCCGGTTTACTGGTTAGACGGATCATGACGTCCCCGGCAGCACTTTTGACCAGGTTGATGTGTTTGCCGCCGGTACCAACATAAACCGTCCCGGCTTGCACCTTCATCCCGGCCTGGGCCTCAACAACTTCCAACTTGCAGGCATTATTCAGGCGATTGACATAAGTAGCCGTGAAATTGGACGGCATGTGCTGCACCAGAAACAATACAGCATTGATATCCGGCGGAATCAATGGCAGCACCTCATAGATGACTTTGGGCCCGCCCGTAGATATCCCCATAGCCACTGCCTTGAGGTTCCTGGTACTTTGGGGCCGGGTATTCACTGCTGGACGGGATGTCTCCTGCCGGGTCCTGGTCAGCATCTGAATACCGCGACGGCTTCTTTTCAAGCGGGCGGCGGCTTTTACCTTGGCAATGAGTTCCGGCGCTACCGCATCTATGTTGCTGGATACGGTCCCGCCAGGTTTGCCTACAAAATCAAAAGCCCCCAGTTCCAGGGCCTCAAAGGTAGTCACCGCTCCCTCCTGGGTGAGCGATGACACCATGACTACCGGGCAGATCTGCTCGTTTACTATGTATTGCAGAGCAGAAATGCCGTCTAATCCGGGCATATTGACATCCATGGTGACGACATCGGGATGATGTTCCCGGGCCTTGTCCACCACGTCCAAACCATCACGTGCCGAAGCCACCACCTCTATCTCACCGTCGGCTTCCAGTATTCTTTTCAGCAGCTTGCGCATCATCGCTGAATCATCGGCAATCAATACTTTTATCAAAATACTCGCCCCTAATATTAAATCTACTTGGCAACTGCAAATTGCGGAGTAAGCTACCTTACAAACATGGGGTCCACTGCTTCAGTGACACCACATGATTGGTTACTCCAATCTATTTTTGTTTTTTCAGTTTGGGTTTTTCTTTGACAGACGGCTCTTTTACGGCAGTCTCCTTTTTGGTAGGTACTGGCTCGTTCTCACCAAGCGCCGCCAATTTCTGCCATTCTTTGTCTAAAAGGATGTTCTCCAGATTCAGCATCATGATCATACGATCACGAAGCTTCGCGATGCCGTCCATGAAGCTTGCAGCCTCATTTTCCAGGAGAATGTCCGGTGCCTTTTCAAGATAGATGGCGGGGATACGCAGTACCTCTAGTACTTCGTCAACCACTATCCCGATCTTTTTATTATTGATATCGCTTACAATAATGCGGGTGAACTCGTTATATTCCTTGGCTTCGATCTCAAAACGTTTTCTCAGGTCGATCAACGGGATCACCACGCCTCTTAGGTTGATCACACCTTCCACAAAACGCGGTGCCCGGGGAACTTTGGTTATCTTAGTAAGCCGGTTGATCTCCTGTACCTGGGTGATGCGAACCCCAAATTGCTCGTTGTTCAGCTTGAAGACCACCATCTGTTCTTCGTCAAGGCTATCGATAAAGGTGCTTTCTTCTTCAGTAAAATCAGAATCGATGGCCGTGTCCATACTGCCGATATCCTCCAGTTCCTCCTGGGTTATGATGCTGCCGGGATCGATCAACATAATGATGCGTTTTCCTCCATCGATCCGGGCGATCCCCTTCAGCTTCTCTGCTGAATCCATATTCAGTGCCTGAGGCGGGGGGAATATGGTATCCCGCGGAATGCGGGTGACCTCGTAGACCCGGTCGACAACCAGACCAATACGGGTGTTATTTACATCGACCACCATCACCCTGGTGCTGTCGGTTATGTCATCGGAACCGGTATCCAATTTCAAACGCAGGTCTATAATGGGCATCAGATTCTCCCTGAGGGAAATGACTCCCTTGACATAGGCCGGCATATTCGGTACCTTGACCACTTCGGGATAACGGATTATCTCCCTGACATTTTCGATTTCCAGGGCAAATTCCTCATTATCCAGCAGGAAGGATACCAATTGCACTTCTTCCAGTTTTCTATCCTCCTGCCGTGCGGCAGTTTCCTTGCTTCCGTGCCATCCGGTTTTCTCGCTCTTTTCTCCCGAGCCAATATTACACAGTGTAGGCGCATCAAGTATCATGACCAGGCTATTGCCGTTGTTGACCTTTACCATGCCCGTGATGTTGCTGGCATCAAGACCGGAAACCATAGCCGGCGCCTTCTCGATCCGTTCGCTTTCCACCCGCAGGACTTCGGATACCGCATCCACCGAGAGCCCTACTTTCTTGCCGCGCACGTCAATAACAATGACCCGGCTGGAGGTACTGCGTTCCGTCTTCTCCATCCCGAAACGGGAACGGGTATCTATCACCGGCAGTATATCGCCCCGCAGGTTAGTAACTCCTTCCACGTAAGATGGAGCCTGTGGGATGACGGTTATGGCCGGGATCCTTATTATTTCCTGCACGTTCATGATGTCAACGCCGAAGTTCTCCTGACCTAATAAAAAGGTAACCAGTTGCATCTCATCTGAAGAGAATACGCTGTCAGCTTCCACTAGAAATCCCTCCTTGCATACAAATCAATCCTCCTGCGATTAGTTGATCTGCATTTCATCAGCGATCGATGCGATCTCTTCGATAGAGTTGGCCAGTTCCTCAATAGCTTTGGCCTGTTCCTGAGCTACCCGGGCGGCTTCTTCGACCTGCTGCTCGGCTTCATTGACTATTTCCACGACCCGCTTGGATTCTTTTTCATCTTCTGCTATGGCTTTCTTGCTCTCATCCATATGAGCCAACACTTCGACTCTTAGCTTTGCTATGTCCTCCAATTCTTTTTGTACTGCACCGTTCTTCTGGGCTGCTACACCAGCCTGCTCATCCGCCTTGCGGGATGCCAGTTCAGATTGGGCTATCTCAACTGCAACCTTGCTCATCTGCAATTGGACATCACGGACCAGGTCCTTGATCTTATCGGCGTTTTCCGCCGATTCGGTGGCCAGATTCCTGATGTCGCCAGCTACCACCGAGAAACCCCGTCCATGTTCTCCGGCAGTTGCCGCCTCGACAAAGCCGTTGACCGCCAGCATATTGGTCTGGATAGAGACATTCTCTATCGTGTCGACGATCTTTTCGATCCGTCTGATCTTGTCCTGCAGCTTTTCTACCGCTTCATTGGTGGCATCATAGGAATTGATGCAATCCTTAAGTTTCATCCAAACCTCTTTTGCATTTTCCCGGCATGCCAGGAGCAGATCATTGACTTCCCCATAATTCTTTCCGGCTTCTCCAGCCAGTTCGAATATATTTTCACAGCCGTCTTTGCATTCTCCAGCTATGGAGGCTGCTTTTACCGCTTCGGTCTGTACTGATTTGGCCCCCTGTGACATTTGGATCAAAGCCGCGGCTACTTGTCCCGCCGAGGTGCTCAGTTCTTCAATATTGGCAGAAAGTTCTTCCGCGGTAGCTGCTACCTCTTCCGCTGATTTGCTGATGTTGGTAGAGTTTTTAAGGTCTTCAGCCATTTCGGTCAGTTCCTGGGTCGCTACATTTACTTCAGACATGGCCTTGCTCTGTTCAACTACTCCCTTAGCTGATTCCTCGGTGGCAGCCAGGATCTGCTCGGATGCAGATGCGATCAATTCAGCAACTCCCAGGAATTCGTCCGATCTCTTCTGCAGATCGGAACTCAGATCGGTACAATTTACGATCAGTTCAGAATAATGTGCAAACAGGTCGCCCATTTTCCCAAAATTCTTATTGGTATCTGCCAGTCTTACCTGCATGCCATCGAACTCTTCAACCACCTTGTTGATATCCTTGACCACCTCATCGACGCCGGTCCTTATCTCGTCGACCACACCGCGGATATCCCGGGCAGATCTTTCCGATATTTCGGCCAGGTTGCGTACTTCGTCAGCCACCACCGCAAAACCCCGGCCGTGTTCACCGGCCCGGGCAGCTTCGATAGCAGCATTCAGGGCCAGCAGGTTGGTCTGATCGGCGATCATTACCACCGCCTGGACGATATCACCGATTTTGCGGGATTGCACTTCCAATTCAGCAATGCGTTTGCCCGACTGCATATTTCTGTCGGCTGCCTCTTTCAATTGGCCCATCATACCGTTCATAGCGTCGATTGACCCCTGGGAAGCAACGGATCCGTTCTGAGCTTTTACCGAAAGACCGGTAAAGGCCTGTTGCATGGCCAGCGAAGAACGATTGACCTGTACAGCTGCCGCTCTCATTTCCTCACTGCTGCTGCCTACCTGCTGGCCGCTGGAGGCCAGACTATCCATCAGACGTGTAAACTCGACGGCTGCTGCATTAGATTCCTCAATGCCGGCTAACAATTGTTCAGAGGCAGATGCTATACGTTCAGCCATGGCCTGTTGCTTGGCCATGGTGCGGGCCCGGGCTTTCTCCTGAGCCATTTTTCTAGCCATCTCTCTCTTGCGGACTATGTCCTCATCACTTTCTCTCTTAACGGTAATGCCGGTTTTCTCGACCATCTCCATACTGCCTGGTTTCTCGAGTTTCTTGGCCATACGATTCACTCCTTACCCTAATTGTTTTATATAACTGTCAATGCCTTGCCCCGGCGGGCAAGAATTTTGTTTACGCCTGTATAACCTAGATCAGTTATACTGACCTGGTTCTGAATGCCGGTATCGATGTCCAGGGCTGAAACATTAAGAATGCCATTGCCATCTATATCGAAACTCACATCTATTGTGGGTTCTCCGGCAGGTCCCTTACGTATGCCGGCCAGATGGAACTTACCGAGCGATATGTATGCTTCATCAAGTTCGTCACGCTGCAGGATATCTATGATCACCTCCTCCTGCTCATCCTCGACAGTCGTGAAAAGCTGTGATTTTTCAACTGGATACGGGGTACCAGCGGGGATAAGAGGAACAAAACTCCCCTCGTCGTCCTGTATACCAAGCGTATGACTGGTCACGTCGCAGAGATCTATATTGACCAGTTCACCGGAAAGCATTCCAGCCTCCAGGGCGGCACCCAATGCCACTATCTCGTCAGGATTGATTTCCGACCTGATCTCCATGCCCGGAAAGATATCAGATACCAGACTGCGGAAACCGGGCATACGTGAGGCCCCGCCTGCCAGAACGATGACATCGACCCAGGAATTCTCGATGTTTGCTTTGGACAGGGTTTGGCCAATCAGCTTGCTGACCTCATCAAAAAGGTCCTGGCATATAGTGTTGAACTCATCGCGTCCAAGGGTCTGGTTGAGATGCAGGGGACCGGCGGTGCCCATAGTGATATAAGGTACCAGTATCGAAGATTCATTAATATTGGAAAGATCGACCTTGGCCTTCTCTACACTGATATGCACCTGTTGCATAGCAATGGGGTCCTGGTTAAGGTCGATACCAGTAGACATGCGAAAGCTTTCCAGTACGTGTGCAACTATCCGGCAGTCGAAATCTAACCCCCCCAGGCTGGTAGAACCACCGCTGCCAATAACCCGGCAGTAATCTTCCTGATACTCCATCAAGGTTATATCAAAGGTCCCCCCGCCGATGTCCAGAACCAATACGTTTTGTCTGGCATCCAACTTGAGACCGCTGGCCAGAGCGGCTGCAGTCGGCTCGTTCAGCAGCTTGGCTATCCTGATGCCTGCGATCTCGCCGGCCATAAGAGTGGCCTGCCTCTGATTGTCGTTAAAATAGGCTGGAACAGTTACTACTGCCGCTTCTACCTTATCCCCCAGAGACTCCTCGGCATATTTCACCAGTTTGCGGAGTATAAGGGCTGATATCTCGGTTGGCGTATAGGTACGTCCCCGAATGCTCACTTGATGGTTGGAGCCCATATGCCGTTTGATGGTACTGACAGTCACATCGGATTTCAATACCAATTGTGATCGGGCAATCTCACCTACCATTACTTCACTATCATCCTTAAAATAGACAACCGAAGGGGTCAGGCGGTGGCCCCGCTCATTAATAACAATTTCCGGTTTTCCTTCACTATTGATGAAGGCTACCAGTGAATTGGTGGTTCCCAGGTCGATTCCAATTATCATAGTCTCCCCCCGCTGTATGCTTTATTGACTAATAAGCTCAAGGTTTTCCCTGGCGACTTCGTTATCGGGACATATATCACAAGCCCGGCGTAGGTACACTGTCGCTTCCTGCCCGCGTCCAGCCTCATAGAGTATGATCGCAGCATTATTGAATGCCTGAGAAGCCAGCAGACAAACGGCTTTATTATGCAAGGCCAACCTTGTCTCCAGATAATCTATCAGGTTCCGGTACTGATAATAGGCTTCATAAAGATTGCCTTCCTCGTCTGCTTTAAGTGCTTCTGAATAGATCCTCTCTACACGAAGGATATCTATTTCTTCATCCCTTTTGAGGAGTGGCTGAGCGGTGGCTGACAGCAAGAGATCCAACCCTTTGCCCAGATGTTTATTTGCCGCCATGATTATCACCGCCTTTTCGCAGGATTGCTGCGGACAGGGCATCATAATCTTTGGCTCCCCGGCAGGCAGGGGCGTATTCGAATATTGTCTGACCAAAGCTTGGGGCCTCGGCCAGTTTTATGTCATTCCTGATAGGAGGCAGCAGTTTGTCCGTACCAAAATTCTTTTTGATTTCATCCAGTACGCTGCGGGCAAGATTGGTACGAAGATCACATTTGACCGGAACGATCCCCAATAACCTCAAATCGGGGTTAAGCTCCAGGTTGATGCGATAGAGGATCTGTATCATCTGGGCCAGTCCGTCCATTGATAGGAAGTTGGCCTCGACCGGAATTATTAGTTGCTGTGCTGCCACCAGGCTATTTACAGTTATCAAACCCAGCGACGGAGCTGAATCGATCAGGATATAATCATAGTCATTATCCACTATCAACAGCAGGTCGCGAAGCAGGAATTGAGCATTATCATGGTGGGATACCTCTATTTCCAGTGCCGACAGATCTGCCCGTGACGGGAGAAGATCGAAGGGGTGCCCATTTTTGATAATTGTTTTTCCTAGGCCAGGTGACATAGACTGCCCGGCAGCTACACCTTGCAGCAACTCATAGACACTAATGGTCTGTTGTGCGGGTATAATGCCGCAGCTGGTAGTAGCCTGGGCCTGAGAATCAACATCGACCACCAGCACCCGCCAGCCTCGTTTAGCCAGTCCGGCAGCCAGATTCACACTGGTGGTGGTTTTGCCGCTGCCCCCTTTGCGATTGGCTATCACTATAGTGGTGGCCATCTAATCCCTCCTCATCAACGTTGAAATTTTCTTACAACAACTGGGTGCAATTAAGTATCAGGACCACACTGCCGTCACCAAGTATGCTGGCCCCGTTGTAGATCTTAAGAGTGGCCAACTCTTCAGCCAGCGCTTTTACTACAAATTCCTGTTCTTTTTGAAAAGCATCGATGATCAGGCCGTATTTATATCCGTCGCTGTTGATCACCACTACCGGTACGTTGTCAGCAGACTGCCTGGCTATTGCTTTGTTCTCCAGGTTGAGTACCTCTCCTAACTCATAAAGCGGCAGGATCTCGCCTCTCACATCCGCTACCATCCGCTGCTTGTAACACCGGATAGCAATCCGGGTTATCTTGACCGTTTCTTCGATAGAATCAAGTGGTATAACAAAATGGTGACCGCGGGATTCTACCATCAACCCCCGTATTATGGACATGGAAAGCGGTATCTTCAAAGAAAAGGTGGTTCCTTCCCCGACTTTGCTGTCGAGGTTGATCAACCCGCCGATCTTTTCGGTATTAGTTTTAACAACGTCCATCCCTACTCCCCGCCCGGATAATTCGCTGACCTCATCACGG
>JBLMZJ010000111.1:0-26515 GCA_050258735.1 Deltaproteobacteria bacterium
ATAAACAGGCTATTGCATGTATAAAAGGCCAGGTGTTTTCGCCAACTTTTGTAGATGATGTAGCTGATGCCATTATGATCGCCCTGGAGCGAAACCTGTCTGGCATCTACCACATAACCAACCCTGAATATTTTGAGCGTATTGAGCTGGCCCGGCAGTTCCTATTGATATTAGGAGTGGATGCCGTCTTAATGGAAAAAGAGGTGCATGAGTTTAATTTCCTGCAGGGCAGAGCGATCACGACTTATATGGATAGTTACAAGTTCCGAATGGAAACTAGGATGCCCTTTACCAGTATGAAAGAGGTCATCAAGCGTTTTAAGGAAAACCTTAAACACGTATGAAGCCTGGGAGGCACAAGTATGTTGGGATATTTTAATGGAAACAAGAAGGTCTTATTAATTGAGCCCCCGTTTTATTCACTGTTTGGCTATAAAAGATATCATTACCCGATGACCCTGACCCTGCTAGGGACATATTTAGAGGAACTCGGTCATGAAGTAAGTATACTGGATCTGGATTTTCCCGATCCTGAATTCAGTGAATATAGCCGCAGTGAGGCCAGAAATGCCTATTATCAATACATAGAAGCGCTTAATAATAAAGAACACGCAGTCTGGCGGAGGGTTGAACAGGTGCTTGAGGAATATCAGCCAGAGGTATTAGGTCTTACTTCGATTACTCCGAAAATTGATTCTGCCAATATCATTGCCAAGATGGCCAAAAGGATGTTTGGTAATAATATTAAAGTCCAATTGGGGGGGGCTCATGTCAAAGGCATGCGCACACTGGATCCCGTTTATGATTTTGGGGGTTGTTACGATTCTGTGGTGGATCATATTCCTGCCCTGATCAACCGCAAACCCAATAAAAAACTACTGATGCAATATGATGAATACCCGATAAATGATTTTTTCAGTGTGATGACTCTAATGGGCTGTCCCAATTCCTGTACTTTTTGCTGCAACTCGTTTGAAAAGAAGATAGTTTATCGTGATGTCGATACCATTCAGGAGGAACTGGTTGAGTTAAGTGAAATCAATAAGAAGCATAACGCAAACTATCCGGTTTATATTGTTGATGACTGTTTTTTCAGCAGCACTAAGCGTTTTGATCAGATTGCCGGTACTATTCATGAGCTGGGTATGAACTTCAAGGCTGGTTCACGTATTATGGCCTTAAGCGAATCTAAAATTGATGATTTTATTCAGTATGGTGGGATTAAATTATTCATTGGAGTTGAATCTGGGTCGCAAAGGGTATTGGATAGAATTAAAAAGAAAATAAAGGTAAGTGAAATAATCAAAAGAACAAGAATGTTAAATGAAAAAGGTATAGACTGGTCAGCCTTTTTCATTGTCGGTTTTCCCTTTGAGACTATCGAAGACCTGAAAAAGACCCGGGAACTGATTGAAATCATCCAGCCTTCCTTTGTATCTTTGAACCGGTTTACCCCCTATCCAGGTACCGAAATCTATCAGGAGTTCTATGTGGACAGCCGATTGGAATTCAGTCAGTTGTTCCAGTTGAACAAGGATAATGGAGTAAAACTGAATAATGAGATCGAGGAATATATCGAGGATCTGTTCTTATTTGCCGACAAGTACAACGCCGGCAAGGCTGCACAAGGTAAGAGATGAAAGGAATCATTGAGGTATGAAAACTATTGTCACCGGAGGAGCCGGTTTTATCGGTTCCCATTTAGTGGATCGGCTCTTATTGGATGGTCATGAGGTGACCGTGTTGGACAATTTCAGCACGGGCCGTCCGGAAAATCTAAAACACCAGATTGATGCCAAAAACCTGAAGCTGGTCGAGATAGATATTCAAGATCAGTCGGCTATCCAGCCATATTTTGATAATGTGGACTGGGTTTTTCATCTGGCTGCCCTGGCCGACATAGTGCCTTCCATTGAAAAACCAGCCGATTATTTCCGGTCTAATGTCGACGGGACCTTTGCCGTACTAGAAGCGGTCCGGCATAGTGCCGGGGTCAAGAAATTTCTCTACCCGGCCTCCTCATCCTGTTATGGTATTCCTGATATGTATCCTACCCCGGAAACGGCAGAAATCAGGCCGCAATACCCCTATGCTCTGACCAAAAACCTGGGCGAACAGATGGTAATGCACTGGGGACGTTTATATAAGATACCGGTGATATCGCTTCGGCTTTTTAATGTATACGGGACCCGCTCTCGTACTTCAGGGACCTATGGTGCGGTGTTCGGAGTTTTTCTTAAACAAAAACTGGCGGGAAAGCCATTTACCGTAGTTGGGGATGGTAACCAAACTCGTGATTTTACCTATGTGACCGATGTTGCCGATGCCTTTGTTAGTGCAGCTAAGTCCGATATTGAGAATGAAATCTTCAATGTGGGTAGCGGGGGGACTTATTCCGTAAAACACCTGGTCAATTTGTTGAGTGGTGAGGTAGTTTACATACCCAAGAGACCGGGCGAACCTGATTGTACATTTGCTGATATCGATAAGATACAGAGGATCCTGCATTGGGAGCCGCAAGTTTCATTTGTTCAAGGGGTAGCAAAAGTAGTAGAAGATATAGACTACTGGAGGCAGGCTCCGCTTTGGGATCCGGTGAGTATAAAGGATGCAACAGAAAACTGGTTTAAATATTTAGGCAAATAATCGGGTTTGTTAAGAAGATAATCGGGCTCTTTAGTTCTTGTTATATTATTATGGTTTTACTCAAAAAAGAAGACAAATACGAAATGCTGACGGTTTTGCAGTACCGACCAAACAGGTATAATGATCTTGAAAACCTGCAGGTTGTCATGAAGATGTTAATGGGTTAATATTATGTTATATTGTTAGGATTTCCTTGTGCGATTACGACAGAAGGGGGATTCTTATGGACACGCTCTCTATAGCTGGAATGGCTATGAATATGCAAACTGCACGACTGCAGCAAGCAGTCGGCGTTGCTGTGCTTAAAAAGGAAATGGATACTGCCAGCGAATCTGCCCAAGGTCTGTTAGAGATGATGGGCAGTACTCAAGCCCTGGAACGTTCAATCAATCCGCACATTGGTTCCCAACTTGACGTCAAGGCCTGATCGTTCACCTGGTTGATCCGAGGTCACGTCGTTATGAGCTTTTCCAATAATATTAACCATTAGAGAAAGGAGTTCATATGCCAGATTCCTACGCGATGGTAGCGGATATTCTTGATCTATCGGATAGTGTTATTCAGGCAATGGAGCATCTCCAGGTTCGTTTAACAGAAGGGCATCTGGAGGATAGTTCTTATCTCCTGGAAGATCTGAAGGACGCAGTGACCTCCATTCAAAATGCCACCGAGTTGCTTATGCCTCACCTGGGAGAAAATATGATAAATGATCTTACTCTGGAGTTGCAGGGAGTGGTTGAAGAAATGACTGCTACCTATGAGCAGAGAAGAATAGAAAAAGCCAAGGTTGATATGCAGTGGTTAATGCTTCCACTGGCTAAAAAGTGGAGGGATGAATTGGGGCGTTGCCTAACGGCTTTTAAGGCATCATAAGGCTTATACAAATTAATAGTTAGTAGGAGTGCCTGGGGAACAAAACCTCGGGCATTTATTATTTAAAAAGGGATATCATCTCCTTGATTAAATTAATCATTAAAGTATCAGTGAAGATATGACGATAATAACCATACAGTCCAATATGCTATTTTGCAGGAGGCGAATAGGATGAAAATCGAAGGGCAAGGGAGTGCCGTCAATCTGGCTGCTCAGACGGTCAATGAGGTGATAAAACCTCAGGAGAAGCCGATTCCAGCAACAAGCGGTCAGGAACACAAGGAGCCCAAACAAGCTCCAAAGAATGAAGCAGAGGTTGTAAAAGCTACTGAAGTACTGAACGAGACAATGAAGATCTACAATTATCACCTGGAATTCAAGGTCCATAAAGGCAGCGGCAGGATGCAGGTCAAGGTAGTTGACAGCGACAGTCAAAAGGTGATCCGGGAAATACCTCCAGAATCAATCCTCGATTGTGCTGCCCGCATTCGTGAGTTGCTGAACAATATGGCAGGTATTCTAGTTGATGAAGTAGTCTGATTTCTGCTATAGCTGCAGACAACAAGGAATGAATTATGCTTAACTGAATAGTGATTATATGGCCAGGGAGGAAGGATGTCATTAGTATGAACGCACAGGCATATGATCAATACAAAAAGACCAATATAGAGAGTATTGGCCCAGGTAAGCTATTGCTTATGCTTTTTGAAGGGGCTATCCGCAACATAGATAGTGCAAAAAAAGCAATTCTGGATAAGGAGATTAACCTGGCCCATAACCAGATCATCAAGACCCAGAATATAATCCTCGAACTGATCAGCAGTCTGGATATGGAATACGAGATATCCAACCAGATCTTTAACCTGTATGAATTCATGTACTACCAGTTGACCATGGCTAATGCCCATAAAGATGTCAAGGAGTTGGACGAGGTAAGGGGTCTGCTGTGTGAATTTCATGATGTTTGGGATGAAGCAAGCAAAAAAGCCGGAGTTATCAAGAGCCAAAGCGAGGCCGCGCCGAGCCAGGGCTTAAACATACAAGGATAGGTCTATGGTTATTTCGGAACAGGAATTGAATGAACAACTTGAGCGGGAAAACTTACTATTTGATCAAATGCTGGCGCTGTCGGAGCGCCAGTTATTTCTCTATAGTGATGTTGATCTGAACGAAGATAAGCTGGTGGAGGCATTCGAGGCTCTGATCGATGAACGAGACACACTGATGGGTCTGATCGATGGTATTCAGACCGTAATCAAAGAGACCGATGCTGATCTTCACCATAGTCAGTTGTTAAAACGTCATCGCCAGGAAATAGAACCCATCATCACCAGCATACAAAGCAATGACCGGCAGATGCTGCAATTGGCTCAAGAGTTCCGTAAGGTTCTCGGCTATAAATTGAAGGAAGCTCGGAATAATAAAAAAGCTTATCAAGCTTACTATGGCGAAGTTGATACCGGAGGCAAGGGCTGGTTTATCGATCGCAAGAAATAAGCGAAAGCAGGTTGTCGACGTTGATACGAGACCTAATCGATAATTATATCAGGCAGGAAAAGATATATCAGAAGGTAGCATTATCCTCCAGCCAGCAGACATCGCTGCTGCAGAGCCAGAAGGTGGATACAGTCATGATAAAAGAGGTCCTGCAGCAGAGGCAGGTCTTGATGGATGACGTGGCTGCTATTAATGAAGAAGCCAAGAAAATGCAGGAAAAGATGAAGCGGGACTATAGCCTGAAGGCTTTTACACTGAGTGAGATCGAGGGGGTCGTCAAAAATATAGACCTTAACGAACTTAAACAGGTTCTTAACAACATGAGCGAGGTCTTAAAAGGCATCAGTCAGAATGACCTGAAGAATCAAGCTTTGATGCGCCAGGCCGCGGCCGAAGCGTACTCCCAGCCTACCGTCAGCAACCAGCAAGCTTCCAGTGCATATCGTCAGTCTATGGACCCCAAGAACAGCTAGCCAAAGCATGTTAAATACCTTGTGAAATTACTTGCAATTTCACATTAAAACCTCTATAATAAACTTTACCATTTGGTAAGTTACTCCAGAGGAGTCAGGCTTGCCGGGAATATTCAAAAAAGTGAGGGATCTTTTTTAATGTTCGAAGACAGAGTATTAATTTGTCAGGATTGCGGTCAGGAGTTTACTTTCACCGCCGGCGAACAGGAGTTTTACCACGAAAAGGGTTTTGAAAATGAACCCAAACGTTGTCGGGACTGCAGAAGCCAGCGCCGTAACGGTAGCCGCAGTGGCAGCAGAGCTCCTAGGGAAATGTTTCCTGCCGTATGTGCCAGATGTGGATGTGAAACTCAGGTTCCTTTCAACCCCGTTGCAGGCCGTCCGGTTTATTGTAACCAGTGCTTCCAGGAGATGAAAGAGTCAGCCATGTAACTAACGAATAATGACCGGGCTAAATGCCCGGTTTTTTGTTTTTCTGATCATTACCATCGACTGTAATACCAAACGTCTACCACCGTTTGCTATGGAGGTTTTTTGAGGGATGGAGTAGAATATACTATAGAACAACGGGAAAGAGGTGGTCGTATGAAATTCGATATCCGCGGCAGGAATATTGAAATCACGGATGCACTCAAGGAGTATACCACTAAGCGGCTTTCCAAGTTGGAGAAATACATTGAAGACGTAAAGGAGGTACAAGTTGCCCTTTCCGTAGAAGGGGACCGACATAAAGTGGAGGTCACTATTCCCCTTAACGGCATGATTTTACGTGGAGAGGAAGCCACTGACGATATGTACAGCGCTATCGATCTGGTGGAAGAGAAACTGGAGAAGCAAATTGAAAAGCATAAGACCAAATTGTATAAACAACACCGGGGAGCCGGTTTGAAAAAGGCCTTCCGCGACCAGATCCAGATGGATCTCGACCAGGGTGAACAGAAGATCGAGAAGTTCAAGGTGGTGCGCTCCAAGCGCTTCGCCCTGAAACCCATGGACACCGAAGAGGCTATCATGCAGATGAATATGCTGGGCCACAGTTTCTTCGTGTTCTGGAATCCGGAAAGCGAACAGGTCAATGTGGTTTACCGGCGCAAGGACAGTAACTATGGGCTGATAGAACCTGAATTTGATTAGTTGAGCCGGGACCCTAAAAATGATACTATAAAAATGTTAATTAATAGCATGTATGAGGAACCTATGGTTCCTCTCTTTTTTGAATTCTGTCGGTGTACGAGCTACTACCGGGCGCAGCCCGGCCGGACAATGAAAAGAGGTAAAACGCGGCATGATCAAAGAGACCTTAAAACGTTTGCTCGACGATGATGAGAGAGAGGTCAAACGCCTTCGCCAGAAGGTTACCATAATCAACAAAATGGAGCCCGAAATAGAGGCCCTGGCCCCCGAATACTTTCCCCGCCGAACCATGGAGTTGAAGGAAAAATTAAAGAAGGGCTCGACATTAAACGATATATTACCTGAAGCCTTTGCTCTGGTTCGGGAAGCTTCCCGAAGAACTTTGGGAATGCGTCATTTTGATGAACAGCTGATCGGCGGCATGGTACTGCATGACGGCCGCATCTCTGAAATGAAGACCGGCGAAGGTAAAACCCTGGTGGCTACCCTGCCCGCTTACCTGAATGCCCTGGAGGGCAAAGGGGTACACATAGTTACAGTCAATGATTATTTGGCCGGCCGTGACGCCAACTGGATGAGACCGGTGTACGAATACTGTGGTCTCTCAGTAGGGCTCATCGTACATGGGTTGGACTATGACGAACGCAGGCAGGCCTATGCCTGTGATATTACCTATGCTACCAACAACGAACTGGGTTTCGATTATCTCCGGGACAATATGGTGATCGCCTACGAGCATATGGTGCAGAGGGACTTGTTTTTCGCCATCATCGACGAGGTGGACTCCATCCTGGTCGATGAGGCACGAACTCCGCTTATAATATCGGGTGAAGGGGACAAACCCACCAATCTGTACTACCAGATAGCCAAGTTTATTCCTCGCTTGATAGTGGACGAGGATTATAAAGTCGATGAAAAAGCCCATCTGGTGACACTTACCGAGGATGGGGTAAGGAAAGTTGAGAAGAATTTTAACGTAGATAATCTTTCGGAGCACATGGAACTGGCCCATCATGTCAATCAGGGGCTTCGGGCCCACAGCCTGATGCGGCGGGACCGCGATTATGTGGTCAAGGATGACCAGGTCATCATAGTGGACGAATTCACTGGTCGTCTGATGTTTGGGAGGCGTTACAGTGATGGTCTGCATCAGGCCA
The DNA here is from genome assembly GCA_050258735.1 of Deltaproteobacteria bacterium. Classification (GTDB taxonomy): domain Bacteria; phylum Bacillota; class Syntrophomonadia; order Syntrophomonadales; family Syntrophomonadaceae; genus Syntrophomonas_A. The sequence continues at coordinate 7,781 of JBLMZJ010000111.1, forward strand.
TCGAGGCCAAGGAAGGCGTTAAGATCGAAAAGGAATCCCAGACCCTGGCTACGGTCACCTTCCAGAACTATTTCAGGATGTATAAAAAGCTGGCTGGTATGACCGGTACCGCCAAGACCGAGGAAGAAGAATTTCGCAAGATTTACAATATGGATGTGGTGGCTATTCCCACCCATATGCCGATGGTCAGGCATGACCGGGCAGATTTTGTTTATCGCAGCGAAGAAGGTAAATTCAAGGCAGTAGTCGAAGATATAGTCGAAAGACATGCCAAGGGGCAGCCTGTACTTGTAGGTACTATCTCCATAGAGAAATCCGAGCTGCTGAGTACCATGCTCTCTAAAAGGGGCATAGCCCATCAGGTGCTCAACGCCAAACATCATGAGAAAGAGGCTCAAATCATTGCTCAGGCCGGCCAGAAGGATACAGTGACCATCGCCACCAACATGGCTGGCCGCGGCACCGATATCGTACTCGGTGATGGTGTCACTCAACTGGGCGGATTATATGTTCTGGGTACCGAGCGCCATGAGGCCAGGCGGATCGATAATCAGCTGCGAGGCCGTTCCGGCCGGCAGGGAGATCCCGGTGAATCGAGGTTTTACGTTTCACTGGAAGACGATTTGATGCGACTGTTTGGAGCGGCCTCTATTGACGGGGTCATGGGCCGGTTGGGTATGGATGACAGTATGCCGATCGAAAACCGCATGGTATCGAAAGGCATAGAGAATGCTCAGAAGAAGGTGGAAGGACGCAACTTCGGCATCCGCAAGAACGTTCTGGAATACGATGATGTTATCAATCAACAGCGGGAGATCATCTATGGAGAGCGCCATAAGGTGCTGACCGGAGAGAACCTCAAGGATACCATAGCCAGCATGATCGACGACGTTATCAATTCGGTGGTCGATAGCTTTGCCGGCGAGATAAAATACTCGGATGACTGGGATCTGACCGGACTGATGGCTTATGTTGAGCAGAATATTCTGCCGCATCCGAGCTTTGATCTGGAAGGCCTTAAGGGCATGACCCGCCGCCAGGTCAAAGATCTGTTCATGGAAGAGACGCATGCCCTCTATGAAACCAGGGAACAGGAACTGGGCGAGGAGACCATGCGCGAACTGGAAAAGGCGCTGATGCTCAGGATCATAGATGAAAAATGGATGGACCATATAGATGCCATGGATCAATTGCGCAATGGTATATCACTAAGAGCTTACGGTCAAAAGGATCCGCTCATAGAATATAAATTCGAGGCTTATGAGGCCTTCCAGGCCATGATCCATAGCATTAAGGAGGATGTGCTGAGATTTATCATGCGCATCCGGGTAGTGGAACAACAGGAGGAGAGAGTCACCTTTGTAAATCAGGGTGAAGAAGCTGAAAGGAAACCAGTTAAGGTAGGCAAGAAGGTCGGACGTAATGAAGCCTGTCCCTGCGGAAGCGGCAAAAAGTACAAGAACTGCTGCGGGAAGCAAGCATAGGCAGATCAACAATTACTGCGGGGGAGAGGGGTTAGTTCATGGATATAGCTACACTGGTGGGAATCGTATTAGGACTCGGAGGTCTGCTGGGGGGGTTCATGCTCGAAGAGGGATCACCCGGCATGCTGGTATCGGTCTCAGCTGCCTGCATAGTGTTCGGCGGTACATTTGGAGCGACCATATTGAGCTTTACCCTGGAAGAACTAAAGACCCTGGGTTATTTCTTCAGAGTAGTTTTCAAAGAAGAAAAGATAGACTATATCACTGTTCTGGATTTGATGGTAGCCACCGCTGACAAGGCCCGCCGCGAGGGGTTGCTCAGCCTGGAGAGCTCACTGGGAGAAATCGAAAACCCCTTCCTTTCCCGCGGCCTGCAATTGGTTATCGACGGTACCGACCCCGAACTCACCCGCAACATGCTGGAGATGGAGATAGAGGCCAATGAAACTAGAGAAAAAGTCGGAGTAGAGATATTTGCCTGCATGGGTGGTTACGCGCCTACCATGGGCATCATAGGAACTGTTATGGGTCTGGTCCAGGTGCTGGGCAACCTTTCCGACCCCTCCAAGTTGGGCGGGGCTATAGCGGCTGCCTTTATAGCCACCCTCTACGGCGTTGCGTCCGCCAACGTTTTGTGGCTGCCGTTCTCCAACAAGATCAAGGTCAAGGCGGAGAAGGATGCCTTGTTGATGGGACTGATCCTGGAGGGTGTATTATCCATTCAGGCCGGTGAAAACCCGCGCGTCATCAGAGAAAAACTCATGACCTTCCTGCCCCCGGAAAGCCGCCAGGCAGCCAGTGAACAAGAAGCTTAGAAAGGATAGGGGCACATGGCCAGGAAAGCAAAAAAACCTCAAAAAGAGCCTAACCATGAGCGCTGGCTGATAACATATTCCGATCTCATTACCCTGCTCATGATATTCTTTATCATCATGTATTCGATGAGCCAGATCAATGCGGCCAAATATGCTGCAGTAGCCAATTCGCTGAGCCTGGTCCTATCCGGTCAGGCTATGTCTGTACTGGAGACCCAGGGCCCCTCGCTGGCACAGGGCATATCCGGCCAACAGATGCCGGAAGGCGGCAACAAAAACCCCTCCAAGCAAGGTGAATTGGAAGAGGTCAAAAAGCAGATAGCCGAATTTATTAAAGCGGAAGATGCCAAGGCCGGACAGAAGCAGGCCCAGGCCGGGCAGGAGGATGCCAACGCCAAGCTCAGCGACCAGATCACGGTGACCGAACAGGAGCGCGGCCTGGTAATAAGCTTCAAAGAAGCCCTGCTTTTCCCCAGTGGTTCAGATGTGCTCAACCCCAATGCCCACAACATCATTGTGACAGTTGGCAGGTCACTGGTAGATCTGCCTAATTACATAAGGGTGGAAGGGCATACCGACAATATACCGATCAGTTCCGGTAAATTTCCGTCCAACTGGGAGCTGTCCGTAATGCGTGCGGCCAATGTGGTACATGTATTGAACGCTGAAGCAGGTGTGCCGTCCGACCGGTTGTCCATCATAGGTTATGGGGAATACCGTCCGCTGGTCCCCAATGACAGTGAAGCCAACCGTGCTGTCAACCGCCGGGTTGATATAGTTATCCTCAAGAAGAAATACGATTACTTCGAGCCGCCTTCCGCACCAGTTGAGAGTGGGCAGACCACCGCGCAGTAAAAGGGGTTAAGGCATCGGGGCCCTTGGGTATCATCGGCGAAGAGCGTAGAATGGCGGGAAAGGTCATATCGGATATATCGACCTGGCTATAGTCCTGGAAATTTGACCGCCGATTCGGGAGCCTATATACTTATATCTGAAAGTACCCGTTGGGCGATTCGAGATCCAGAACCCTATCATATCGCTGGTTGGGTACCATGCGGGTGGAAGACAGGGATGAGACATTTTACTTCTATGACATTTTCCAGGGCGATCCGGAAGAGATCTGCAAGCTGGAGACCAGAGTTGTTCCATGAAGGCATACGCCTGTACCAAGGCCTATTCTATAAAGCCCGCGCCAAATTCTTAGAGGTCATCAAACATAAGTGTCGGGAGGATACTGCAACGTATCTATTTCCATCTTTGTAAAGAGTATTATTATGAACGGCACCTCTGAAGGATGTACCCTGTTGCTATAGTGCCGCCCGGCTCGTGCCGGGTTTGTTTATGAGGAGGGAAGATCTTGCTGGAAGACCCCCGGGCAGTTTGCCTGGACATAATCAACCGCCTTGAGGAAATGAGGGGTCCTCTTTGACATCGACAGCCGCAAGCTGGAGATAGAAGGACTGCATAAGAAAACGCTGGAAGAAAATTTCTGGAGTGATAATCAGGAGGCTGGTCGCATACTCAAACGGGTCAACGAACTGGAAGAGGGTATCAACCGGTATGAAGGATTACTGGAATCTGCAAACTATATAAAAGATCTGCTGGAAATGGCGGCGCAGGAAGAAGATCAGGGGCTCTACAAAGACACTGTCCGCGAGTTGGCTGAATTGCAGAAGAGTTTTCGCGATTTCGAATTGGTGGTGTTGTTCTCCGGACCCAATGATGACCGCAACGCCATTCTTTCTCTGCATGCCGGGGCCGGGGGAACGGAGGCCCAGGATTGGGTCCAGATGCTTTTGCGCATGTACACCCGCTGGGCGGACGATTCCGGCTACGAAACTGAGATCATGGACTATCTTGACGGGGATGAAGCCGGGGTCAAGAGTGTGACTTTCATGGTCAAGGGCCGCTATGCCTTTGGCAAACTGAAATGTGAAGAAGGGGTACACCGCTTGATTCGGATATCCCCTTTTGATTCTTCAGGACGGCGCCATACATCTTTTGCTTCTTTGTCAGTTTTACCTGAGATCATAGAGAATGTAGAGGTTGCCATCAACCCGGAAGAATTGAGGATCGATACTTACCGTTCCGGCGGTGCCGGTGGGCAGCATGTCAATAAAACCGATTCGGCGGTCAGGATAACTCACTTGCCCACCGGAATCGTAGTACAATGCCAGAATGAGCGGTCCCAGCATGCCAATCGTTTGTCGGCTATGAAGATTTTATCCGCCCGGCTCTACGAACTGAAGGAAAGAGAAATGCAGAGCCAGATGGAAGGGCTCAAGGGCGACTACAAGGATATAGCCTGGGGCAGTCAGATAAGGACCTACACCATGAACCCGTTCAGCCTGGTCAAGGATCACCGCACCAATCTGGAAGTCGGCAATGTAGGAGCTGTGATGGACGGTGATATTGATGATTTTATTTATGCCTGCCTGCACTTGAAAGCCGGAAGTTAGGGGAGTCTATAAAAACATGGAGACCAAAAAGGAGTTTTGAACGTGCGAGAGATTTCTGAATCCAATGTAGAAATGATCAGGGAGAAGGCCAGGATCATCCGGCGGGATATCATTGAGATGTTAGGCCAGGCGGGTTCCGGGCATACCGGAGGCTCACTTTCCGCTGCTGACATCATGGCCTGTCTCTACTTCTGGGAGATGAACCTGGACCCGGACCACCCTGATTGGGCGGAGCGGGACCGTTTTGTTTTGAGCAAGGGCCATGCCGCCCCGGTACTGTATGCCAGTCTGGCTGAACGTGGTTTCTTTCCCCGCGAAGATCTGGGCACCCTGCGCAAGTTAGGGAGTCCCTTGCAGGGCCATCCCGACCGTAAGAAACTGGTGGGAGTAGAGGCATCGACCGGGTCACTGGGTCAGGGCATCTCCTGGGCTGTTGGCATGGGACTGGCAGGCAAGATAGATGCCGCTCACTACCGGGTATATGCCTTGCTGGGGGATGGCGAACTGGAAGAGGGAATGGTCTGGGAGGCGGTGATGGCGGCAGCTCACTACCACCTGGATAACCTGGTCATAATAGTGGACAACAACGGTCTGCAGATCGACGGACCGATCAAAAAGGTCATGTCACCGGAGCCCATTGCCGACAAATTCCGGGCTTTCGGCTGTGAAGTGATACCGGTTGACGGGCACGACCCCCGGGAGATCATGCAGGCTTTGGACCAGGCTCGCCAGACCAGCGGTAAACCCACCGCCATCATAGCCAGGACCATAAAGGGCAAGGGATGTTCCTTTATGGAGGACCGTGCGGAATGGCACGGAGTAGCTCCCAATGCTGACGAGGTGGAACGCGCCCTGGCCGAGTTGGGGTAATCTAATCCGCGCGCGGCGTTAGCCGCCAGCGCCTATTACTTAATCTTTTAAGGAGTTGTTTTCGTTGCAAAAGCAAGCGACACGGGATGCTTATGGACTGGCCCTGGTGGAACTGGGACGGTTGCATGATGATATCGTAGTATTGGACGCGGACCTTTCCAAGTCCACCAAGACTGCAGATTTTGCCAAGGCCTTTCCCACACGATTCATTAATGCCGGGATAGCCGAACAGAATATGATGGGCATGGCGGCCGGACTCGCAGCATCGGGCAAGAGGGTATTCGCCAGCACTTTCGCCATGTTCGCCACCGGCCGGGCCTTTGAACAAGTTCGCAATTCCCTGGCCTATGCGGGGCTGAACGTCAAGGTGTGCGCCACACACGCCGGGATCACCGTTGGTGAAGACGGCGGATCCCACCAATCGGTGGAAGATATCGCCCTTATGCGCAGCATACCGGGGATGCTGGTAGTGGTACCCTCGGACGGGGTAACCACCCGTAAAGCCTTACAGAGTCTTTATAACTGTCCGGGGCCGGCCTATTTGCGCCTGGGGCGTCCGGCACTACCGCTCTTATATGACGATGCCTCTCCGTTTGAGATCGGCCGGGGTATAAAGTTAAGAGAGGGCAAGGATGCAGCAATCATAGCCTGCGGGATCATGGTGCACAAATCCCTGGAAGCGGCCGAGATCCTGGCCGGTCAGGGCATCAATGTGACTGTGATCGACATGCATACCATAAAACCGCTGGATCGCGAATTGGTGCTGGAGGCCGCCCGGGAAACCGGTGCCATCCTGACGGCAGAGGAGCACAACATCATTGGGGGACTGGGCAGCGCAGTATGTGAGCTGGTGAGTGAATTTCAGCCGGTCCCGGTGAAACGGATGGGCCTGGAAGACGTTTTCGGCCAGTCGGGTACTCCGGACCAGTTGATGGAATACTACGGACTCACCACAGAAAGAATTGTCGATAATATCCATACCTTGGTCGAGAATAAATAATAGCTTAAAAAAAGGTATTTTAAAGCTTTTTGTAGAACCACCTTGAATGGTGGTTTCTATTTTTACTTTATGTCTATATCATCCTTGCCATATATGGCAAGGTCTAAGGATTAAAGTACTGAAAGGCACGCGCTAAGGGAACCGATTTAGCGCGCCTTTCTTGTTCTGGAGGATGACAAATGCTGGTTCAATTCTACAATGTGTCCAAGATATATCCCAATGGCGCCAAGGCACTTGATGATATTTCGATTCAAATAGATCGCGGAGAATTCGTTTTTTTGATGGGACCCAGCGGAGCTGGCAAATCGACTCTGGTCAAGATGCTTTTTAGAGAGGAACTTCCTACCCGGGGCCAGATATTTCTGGCATCGCGGAGCGTAGTGAGGATGAAACGCTCAGACGTACCGAGACTTCGGCGTAATATGGGTATAGTTTTTCAGGACTTTAAATTATTGGAGAAAAAAACCGTAGCGGAGAATGTTTCATTTGCCATGGAGGTCGTGGGTGCCAGCAGTAAAGAGATCCGGACCCGGGTCCCGGAAGTCATCAGCATGGTCGGTCTCAAGGGCAAAGAGAATTCGTTTCCCGGTGAATTGTCCGGTGGCGAACAGCAGCGGGTGGGAATTGCCCGGGCTTTGGCTAACCGGCCTTTGTTGTTGATCGCCGATGAACCTACCGGCAACCTGGACTTAAATACTTCACAGGAGATTATGGAATTGTTATATGATATCAATCGTAAAGGAACCACGGTAATCATGGCTTCACATGCCCGTGAGCTGGTGCGGGCAGCGCGGAAGCGGGTAATCATGCTGCAGAATGGACGGGTCGTCGATGACAGCCCCAATGGGGAGTCGTTATTATGAGACCGGGTTCAGTAATTTACTTCTTACGAGAGGCCAGCACATCGCTGAAACGTAACCGGCTCCTTAGTTTTGCCACCGTAACTACCGTGGCGGTTTGCATTTTGATTCTGGGCTTCGGCGTATTATTCACCCTCAATGCCAGCAATTTCATGAACCATCTGGAATCGGACGTTCAGATCCGGGCCTTTTTGGACCGTGACCTGACCTCTTCCCAGGTAAGTGATATAGGCAGAGAAATCGAAGCCATACCCGGGGTCAAATCTCATGAGTTTATATCGAGAGACGAAGCCCTGCAACAGATGCAGAAGGACTTTGGACGCAGGGAATATGATCTTAAGGAGACCCTGGGCAAGAATCCCCTGCCCCACACCTATGTGGTGAAGGTCAAAAATCCCCGGGAGGTCTCTCATGTAGCCGCCCGTATAAACAATATGCCCGGGGTATATAAGATCAATTACGGTAAGGGTACTGTTGAAAGATTATTCAAGGTTACCCGCTGGATGCGTATCATTGGCATAATATTTATCGTATTATTACTGGTTGGGGCTATTTTCCTTATAGCTACTACTGTACGTCTGGCCATCTTTGCCCGTCGTAAAGAGATTTATTTGATGAAACTGATCGGTTCTACGGATTGGTTCATTCGCTGGCCTTTCTTTATTGAAGGCATACTGCTCAGTACGCTGGGGGCACTTATTTCGATTGGGATCCTGGCTTTGGCCTATGGTTCGTTGATAGCCAAAATGCACAGCTTATTTTTCATACAATTGGTCACCGATGCCGGGACCCTCAGGAACATCTATGTTAGTCTGCTCGCTACCGGCGCCGGGCTTGGCATAGTCGGGACCTGGATCTCTCTTAACCGCTTCCTGAAGGTTTAAGACGGCCTTGTTAGAATTTAACCTTGATTATTGCCATAGATTGATTGTATGGACCCCAGGGGAGGATTTATATGAAAAAAGATAAACATGGTATAGCCCTGATCCTTGCCATAGTGTTTATGGTTGGGATCATTCTGCCCGTTTATGGCACCGAATTGGATGATAAACAGCGCCAGTTGCAGGATGTCAACCAGCAGATAAATCAGCAGAGGAACAAGGTTTCCAATGCCAAGAAAAAAGAAAATAATATTATGGGGCAGATCCAGAAAATAGACCGTAATATCTATTCCACCGATAAGGAGATACGCCAGATCAATGACCGGGTGGCTTACCTGGATACCAATATCGATGTGACCAAACAGGATATCGGCCAATTGAAACAGGACCTGGCCCGTCAGACTGAGACCATGAGTAAACGCCTGGTCTTTGCCTATGAGGAAGGTTCCGATGTGTCTTACCTCGAAGTCCTGCTGGCCTCCACCGATATCCAGGATTTTTTAACACGCTATGATTATTTGGCCAGTATAGTGGACAACGATGCCAGCATGATAGAGGAGATCGACCGCGCAAAAACCGAATTGGATATCAAACAGAACGAATTGGAAAGCCAGAAGAATGAGATGGAAGACCTCCAGGATGAGCAGCTGGATAAAAAGGAAGAATTGAAATATGACAAGCAGCAGAAGAAAGAAATACTCAATAGCGTAGTAAAAGAGAGAAAGGCCTATGAAGCAGCACTGAACGAACTGGAACAGGCATCCGCTCAATTGGAGACCATGATCCGCAATATCCAGGGGGGAGGCAGCAGCCAGCAGCTGGGGACCGGCGCATATACCTGGCCTTGTCCCGGGCATGGAACGATTACTTCACCCTTTGGTATGCGTTATCACCCCATCCTCAAGACTCGCAAGATGCATACCGGAATAGATATTTCCGCTCCTTCCGGGGCATCGATAATTGCTGCCGACGCCGGCTCGGTGATCTACTCCGGCTGGATGAGCGGTTATGGACAGGTGATTGTAGTCGATCATGGCAATAAGATGTCTACCTTATACGCGCACCAGTCCGTTTTATTAGCTGGCAAAGGAGCAGCGGTCTCCAAGGGGCAGATCATTGGCAAGGTAGGCAGCACCGGGTTTTCCACCGGGCCCCATCTGCATTTTGAGGTGCGTGTCAACGGTAGTCCGGTGGATCCAACCGGGTACGTGAGATAGAAAGGTCAGACCCAGGTTCATATAATCATGTCCGGCTTAATATAATAAAGGTATGGTAGGTGGAGATTTGAAAGCGAAGAATTTTTGGCGGGGACTTAATGTCTTTTTTTCTTTGATCGGTGCTCTGGCAGTAGTAGGGTTGATCGTAGTATTTGTGACCAATGCCGCCGGTATTAGCACTTTTATCAGTGTATTGGGGTTGATCAAGACCCAGTCTATCTATGATCTGAATTCATCCAGGGTCTTCCAAGGAGCGGCAGCTGGCGTTGTACAGACGTTGGATGATCCCTATTCTGAATACCTGGACCGTACGACCTGGCAGGATCTAAAGGTCCGTCTCGATGCCAAATTCGGCGGTATCGGGGTATTTATCCTTCAGGACAATTCCGGTCGTTTGAAGATATTATCGCCCCTTAAAGGAACTCCGGCTTATGTTGCCGGCATAAAGAGCGGTGATTTTATCACCAAGATAAATGGAGAATCTACCAACGGCATGACTCAGGATGAGGCTATCCATCTCCTGAAGGGGGACCCAGGAACCCAGGTCGTGGTCACCGTCTACCGTCAATCTGATGGTCAGGAATATGATTTTAAGATCATCCGTGCCATTATCAACGTTCCTTCAGTAGAACAAAAGAGTCTGGGTGATGCCGGTCAGATAGGATACATCAAACTGAACCAGTTCCATTCCCAGTCGGCCGGAGAGATGAAGGAAGCTGTCGAAGGTTTTGGCCGGGATGACAAAGTGAAGGGCATCATCCTGGACCTGCGGGACAATGGCGGCGGAGATTTTGAAGCTGCCATCGATATCGCTGATCTGTTCCTTGATGAGGTCCCGGTAGTCAGCGCGGTTGATGCCCGGGGAAATAAAGAGGTTTTTCGGGCATCTATGGGTAAGACCCCGCTGCCTCTGGTCGTACTGGTCAACGGAGACAGCGCCAGTGCCTCGGAAATACTGGCCGCCGCCCTTCAGGACAATAAACGCGCGATGCTGGTAGGCCAAAAGACTTTTGGAAAGGGTCTGGTGCAAACCGTATTCCCCCTTCGGGACGGCGGCGCCCTCAAGCTTACCACCCAGACCTACTATACACCCAACGGCACTGATATAAATAAGATCGGGATAAGGCCCGATTACACAGTTAAGAACGATCCCGGTGAGTCCACGGATAAACAGCTGCTCAAGGCAGAGGAACTGATCAAGAAACAGATCTATTAGGGTGTCCATGGCGAGAGGCCGGTTTTGAGTCCCGGTGGCTCAGATCCGGCCTCTTTCATTACAAGGAGGTAAAATTTTGGACCTGACCCTGTCTATTGTGACTCTCATGGGCCGTGTTTTTTGGGATACCCTGACTTCGCCTTCATTTATCATCATTTACTGCCTGCTTTTTTTGATAACCAACCGGCAATATAAAAGGCTGGAGGAGATGTCAGCCAGGTCAGGCGATCATCATCCTCAGCACTTAAGAGCTACCTTGATTTCGGTCGGGCTGGGTCTGTTGGGCGGACTTCTCGGCAGCCTGATACTGGTGATGGTAGGCATAGATCTTTGCCGGGTCAACATCCTGCCCCTTTGGGTGGCAGCTCTTATACTGATGATGATCAGTCCAAGGTTTTTGTGTTTTGCTTATGCCGGTGGAGTCCTGGCGGTGATCAGCCTGATTACCGGTTATCCGCAAATGGATATATCCCAGTTGATGGCACTGGTAGCAGTGCTCCATATGGTAGAAAGTCTGCTTATCCTTTTAAACGGGCATCTGAATCCGGTCCCGGTCTATGTTAAACGCAAGGACCGGTTGGTAGGCGGTTTCAATCTCCAAAAATTCTGGCCTATTCCCTTGCTGGCCCTAGCCAGTACCGGTTTGTTAGCCGATCCCGCGGCTTTGCCCCCTATGCCGGCATGGTGGCCGCTGCTGAAGAGCTATTCTGCGGCCGTACCCGGTCAAAACTATATACTGCTGCCGGTCCTGGCCGTCCTCGGCTATGGTGAGATCACCACCACCGCTGCCCCGGGGCAGAGGGTCCGCAAATCATCAGCCTACCTGTTGCTTTTCAGTCTGATATTACTGGCATTATCTATCGGCAGTTCCTATCGCCCGGAACTGCTCTGGCCAGCGGCCTTGTTCGCTCCCCTAGGGCATGAAATGGTTATATGGATAGGGACCCGGCAGGAAAGGGATCAAGCACCTGTCTATGTGGCGGGGGGATCCGGACTGATGCTGCTGGACGTGGCAGCCGGGAGTCCGGCTTATCGGGCCGGACTGCGCTCAGCCGATCGAATCCTTACCGTAAACGGCTACCGGATCGAAGATTATCGCCATCTGGAATGGATCGCGCAGCAGGGATCCGGTCACTACGAGATCGAGGCCAGCCGCCAGAACACAGTATATCATACCGCTATTAAGTGTCCACCTTCCAGGGAATGGGGCCTTACTCCGGTGCCTGAGGCAGGAGTGAGCCGCTACCTCTTTCTGCAGGATGATAAATTCTTCAGCCTGCTGTCACGTTTGAAGCATCTCTTTACCCGCTGATCTGATCCCATCTCTCCAGGAATTTTGCCTGGTGTTCACACTTTGTTCTTCTTTTGCATACATTTATTAATATCATGTCTTGGCAAAAGGGGGAATTCTTTGATGGCTAACCGCCGGGATATACGCTATGTTTTCACCAGCAGCAATACTTACGACGGTTTCCACAGCTTCATACCCGATTTGGTCAAACCCCTGCAGAGGGTATATATATTGAAAGGGGCTCCGGGAAGCGGTAAATCGACTTTTATTCGGATGCTGGGAGAATCGCTGTCTGAGCGCGGCTATGAGGTGGACTTCTGGTTATCAGCGGCCGATCCATTAAATCCGGAAGGGCTCTACCTGCCGCGCCTGGATCTGGCTGTGGTCAACGGTTCGCAGGGCCTGGGACTGGATCCGCATTATCCCGGGGCTACCGGAGAAGTCATCGGGTTTGAACAATACCAGGACCGGGAGGCGCTGCGCCGATTTGGAAGCGAGATCATTGGCCTGATCGACCGTTTGGAGGCCGAGAGGGAAAAGGTAGAACAGATCTTGATGCAGGCCGCCGGAGCCAGGGAGGATATCAAGAAAAATGTCTCCCAGCGACTACAGCTGGGAAGGGTGATCCGACTGGCCGATCAACTGGAGGGGGAATTGTTTCAGGAGGGCCCGGCTGAACGTCATTTTTATGCCAGTTCATTTAGTGCCGAAGGGACCATCAACTATGTAGATGAGATCAGCCGCAGCTGCCAGCGCCGCTATGTCCTTAAGGGGCCGCCTGGCAGCGGCAAATCGATAATAATAGCCGAGATCGCTGAGCGCGGCCGCAGACGGGGCTGGTACCTGGAATACTATCATTGTGGATTGGATTATGAGACTATGCTGATGCTGCTGATCCCCAGCCAGGGGATAGCCCTGATCGATGCTGGCAATGCCGAGCTCAATCTCCGCCCCTGGGATGTAGTGATCGATATGAATGAGTATCTTGAGGAGCCTGACTCGCCGGAACAAGTCCAGGAAACAGCTGAGGTCGAAAGGCTTTATGAGACCCTTTTGCTTCAGGCCCAGGAAGGACTGGAAAGCTCCCAGAAAACCTTGCTTGACCTGAAGAAGATTTACAGCTCCGCCATGGATTTTTCCGGTCTTGAGCGGAGACGAGAGGAACTGCTCGAGGAGATCATAAATAACCATTAAACACAAAAAAGCACATATGTTCTGTTCAGAGGGCAGCCTTTCGTGTAAAATAAGGGTAACCTGATCCGTTTACCAGAGGATCCCAAGAGGTTTTTTACAGCGAGTCGTTTATAATATAGCCGATAATGGCTATGTTTTGGTCTGCAGCTTGAAACGAGGGTACATTTTGAGTAGTTTTAAGATCCATTCAGATTATCAAGCCACCGGTGATCAGCCGGAGGCAATCAGAGAACTGGCAGAAGGTCTCAGGACTGGATATCGCCAGCAAACCCTGCTGGGGGTGACCGGGTCGGGCAAGACCTTTACCATGGCACGGATCATAGAGGAAGAGCAGCGTCCAGCTCTGATACTGGCCCCCAACAAGACCCTGGCAGGTCAGCTCTATTCAGAGTTCAAGCAGTTTTTCCCGGAGAATGCTGTGGAATACTTCATCAGTTATTATGACTACTACCAGCCTGAAGCCTATGTGCCGCAGACTGATACCTATATCGAAAAGGATTCTTCCATCAATGATGAGATAGACAAGCTGCGGCACTCTGCTACCGCTTCGTTGCTGGAACGCCGGGATGTCATCATTGTAGCCAGCGTATCCTGCATCTACGGTCTTGGTGCCCCGCAGGATTACTATGCCATGGCTGTTTCCCTGCGGCCGGGGACTGAGTATCCACGGGACAAGCTCTTACGGCGGCTGGTGGAGAATCACTATGAACGTAATGAAGTAGCTTTTGAGCGCGGCCTGTTCCGGGTCCGCGGTGATGTGGTCGAAGTGTTTCCCGCTTCGTCAGGAGACCGAGCTATCAGGATAGAGTTTTTTGGAGATGAGATCGACCGCCTGATCGAGTTCAACCCTCTGACCGGCGAGGTCTACGGCCGCATGCTGCACGCCATGATCTTTCCGGCTTCTCATTATGTGACCACCCGGGAGAATATGCTGGTAGCCGCCAGCGAGATCGAGGCCGAGCTGGCACTTCAGGTAGAAAAGTTCAAGGCGGAGGGCAAATTGATCGAAGCCCAGCGGATCGAACAGCGCACCCGCTATGACCTGGAAATGATCCGGGAACTGGGTTATTGCAAGGGAATAGAAAATTATTCACGCTACATCACCGGACGAGCTCCGGGAGAACCGCCTTATACCCTGATCGATTTCTTTCCAAAGGATTTCATCCTTTTTGCCGATGAATCCCATATATCGATACCCCAGCTGCGGGGTATGTACGAAGGAGACCGTTCCCGTAAACAAAATTTGGTGGAATACGGCTTCCGCTTGCCTTCAGCCCTGGACAACCGTCCCCTGCGCTTTGCCGAGTTCAACGAGAGGTTCAACCAGATCATCTATGTTAGTGCCACCCCTGGCGACTATGAGCTGGAGCACAGTTCGCGGGTAGCCGAGCAGATCATCCGTCCTACTGGTCTGGTCGACCCCGAAATAGAGGTAAGGCCGACTGAGGGTCAGATCGATGACCTGATGGAGGAGATCCGCCAGACGGTGGACAAGGGATACCGGGTACTGGTGACTACCATGACCAAGCGGATGGCCGAGGATCTGTGCGACTATTTTGACGGCAACGGGATGCGAGTGCGATATCTGCACTCGGACATAGATGCCCTGGAGCGGCTTACCATCCTGCGGGAACTGCGGGCGGGGGTATTTGACGTATTGGTTGGCATCAATCTGCTCAGGGAGGGCCTGGATCTGCCCGAAGTGGCCTTGGTGGCAATACTGGATGCTGACAAGGAGGGTTTCCTGCGATCCGGGCGTTCGTTGATCCAGACAATCGGCCGGGCTGCCCGCAATGTGGAGGGAAGGGTCCTGATGTATGCCGACCGGGAGACCCCGTCCATGCGCCAGGCCATCGATGAAACCAACCGGCGCCGCCTGAAACAGAACAGGTTTAACGAGGAGCACGGTATCACTCCGGAAACCATCAAAAAAGCTATCCACGCAGCAGTGGAAGCCATGGTGGCTGAGGAACCCGGCTCCTATGATGCCGATCTCTACCGCAGCCTGCCCCGGGAGGAACGGGAACGCCTGGCGGCAGAGATGCAGGCGGAGATGATGAAGGCTGCGGATAAACTGGAATTCGAACGTGCCGCTCAGTTGCGCGATATGATCCGCGACCTCCAGCAGCCTAAAAAGGCAGCGAAAAAACCCCGGCGAGGGCGGTAAGGGAACGGGGGTACTGGGGTTAATTTATTAAATTCTTCGGGAGAATGATTTTATGAAGGACTATATCTATATAAAAGGAGCCCGGGAACATAATCTGAAGAACATCGACCTCAGGATACCGCGGGACAAGCTGGTAGTCTTTACCGGGGTATCCGGTTCCGGCAAGTCGAGCCTGGCTTTTGATACTATCTACAGCGAAGGCCAGAGGCGCTACGTGGAATCTCTGTCCACCTATGCCCGTCAGTTCCTGGGGCAAATGGACAAACCGGATGTCGATTATATAGAAGGTCTATCGCCCTCTATCTCTATAGATCAGAAGTCGACATCCAATAATCCTCGATCCACGGTAGGGACGGTTACCGAGATCTATGACTATATCCGCCTGCTCTACGCTCGGGTGGGCAAGCCTTATTGCCCGCACTGCCACCAGCCTATCCAGCGGCAGACGGTCGATCAGATCGTTGACCATCTACTTGATATGCCGGAAGGTACCCGCCTGCGCATCATGGCTCCGGTAGTGCGGGGACAGAAGGGCGAGCACACTAAGCTCCTGCAGAACCTGTTCAAGGACGGCTATGTGCGGGTCATGGTCGATGGGTTCGAATACACCTCGGATGAGGAGATCGTACTGGAGAAAAATAAGAAACATGACATCAGTGCAGTAGTTGATCGTCTTGTTGTCAAGGAAGGGATACGCAGTCGCCTGGCCGAGTCTTTGGAATTGGCTTTCGAACTGGCCGAGGGTGTAGCTGCGGTACGCTGGGGTCCGGAGGGTAATGAAGAGGATACTCTCTTCAGCCGGGATTTTGCTTGCCCCGACTGCGGGTTCAGCCTGCCCGAACTAAGCCCGCGTATGTTTTCCTTTAATAATCCCTTTGGTGCCTGCCCGGATTGTGACGGACTTGGTGAAAAACGGGAGATCGATCCCGAGCTGGTATTTGATCTCAATCGTACTCTAGAAAACGGGGCTATACTGCCCTGGGCCAACAGCTTTTTTACGTACTATACGGCAGTACTGCGAGCCATGACAGAAAAGTATAAGATACCTATGGACAAGCCGCTCAAGGATTTCAGCAAGAAGCAGATGCAGATAATGATGTACGGCAATGGTGATGAGAAATTTCCGGTAACCTACACCAACTCCTATGGTGAGACCGGCACCTTCCGTTCGAGTTTTGAAGGCATCATCAACAACCTGAAACGGCGCTATATGGAGACCAAGTCCGATTCTTCCCGTGAGGAGATCGAGAAGTATATGACCAGCCGGTTGTGTCCGACCTGTCTGGGGAAGAGACTTCGCGAAGAGGTCCTTTGGGTCCTGGTAGGGCCCCAACCTATAAACGGGGTGACCGCCATGTCGGTCCGCCAGGCCCTGGACTTTTTCACCTGCCTGAAGTTGGGGGAAAGGGAAGCCTTTATCGGACGCCAGGTCATCAAGGAGATCAAGGAACGCCTGACCTTCCTGGTGGATGTGGGTTTGGATTATCTTACTCTGGACCGGGTCGCCGGAAGTCTTTCCGGCGGTGAAGCCCAGCGTATACGACTGGCCACCCAGGTGGGCTCCAGCCTGGTCGGAGTGCTTTACGTGCTGGATGAACCCAGCATAGGTCTGCACCCCCGGGATAATGACCGGCTGCTGGCCACGCTGGAGCGGCTGCGCGATCTGGGCAATTCGGTCATCGTAGTGGAGCATGACGAGGATACCGTACGACATGCCGATCACATAGTGGACATCGGCCCGCGTGCCGGTATTCACGGCGGTGAGGTAGTGGCCCAGGGCAACCTACAAGATCTTATGGCTGCCCCGAGGTCTTTGACCGGCCAATATCTGACTGGAAAGCTCAGTATCGATGTACCCGGCCAGCGCCGGCCCCTTACCGGCCGGGACCTCATTATCCGGGGGGCGGGGCAACATAACCTAAAGGATATCGACGTGAAGATCCCCCTGGGGCAGATGGTGGTAATAACCGGGGTATCCGGTTCCGGTAAGAGTACCCTGGTAGAGGACATCGTATACCCTGTGTTGTTCAAGCAGATCAATCGCTCCAGCCGGCACCGGGTTGGTAAGTATAAGGCCATGGAGGGCGGGGAACATATCGATCGGGTCATCAATATCGACCAGGCTCCTATCGGGCGTACCCCCCGGTCCAATCCCGCCACTTATACCGGGGCTTTCGATGGGATCCGCGAATTGTTTGCCAATACGGCCGAAGCCAAAGTGCGAGGCTATAAACCAGGACGTTTCAGCTTCAACGTGCGGGGTGGCCGATGCGAGGCTTGTTCCGGCGACGGCATCATCAAGATCGAGATGCATTTCCTGCCCGATGTCTATATTCCTTGCGAGGTCTGCAAAGGGAAACGCTACAACCGGGAGACCCTGGAGGTCAAATATAAAAACAACAGTATCGCTGATGTTTTGGCTATGACCGTAGATGAAGCGGTCGAGTGCTTTGAGAACATTCCGGGAGTATACCGCAAGCTGAAGGTTTTACAGGACGTCGGCCTGGGCTATATCGGGCTGGGACAACCCGCCACCACTCTTTCCGGAGGCGAAGCTCAGCGGGTCAAATTAGCCACCGAGCTGTCCAAGCGATCTACCGGCAAGACCTTATATATACTGGATGAACCAACTACCGGACTGCACAAAGATGATGTTAAACACCTGCTTAGTGTCCTAAACAGATTGGTAGATAATGGGAATACCGTTCTTATTATCGAACATAATCTGGATGTGATCAAGAGTGCCGATTATCTGATCGACCTGGGTCCGGAAGGCGGGGAAAAGGGCGGCGAGATAGTTGTTGAAGGCACCCCGGAAGAGGTTGCCCGCCACCCAAGTTCCTACACCGCCAAATACCTGCGTGAAGTCCTGGGGGATTGTAATTAGCAACTGATTAACATAGAGGGCGACGGATTTTTGCCACAGATAAACACTGATTAGCACAGATTGTTATAAAGGTGGGCCGTTTGGAGCAGGTTGCAAGATAGTAATGTCATTTGGCACTATAATATTGTGTGGCCAGGGTTCCTGGGAGTGAATGCTACGGAACATAATGAGTGGTTGCATATTAATCAAATATCAGGGTCACTTACAATTATAATTATATGCTTAGGCAGCATATATTCTTTGGGAAATATCAATTAATGGGGGCTTAACACAGAAAAATCTGTGTAAATCTGTGCTAATCTGTGGCTAAAAACCGGTTTCCCCTGAAGGAGTGTGTGTTTTGAAACAGCGGTTGGGGAGTGTGCCTCTGCAGCCGGGGGTCTATATGTACAAG
>JBLMZJ010000112.1:0-10005 GCA_050258735.1 Deltaproteobacteria bacterium
CGAGAGTGAAGACCCGGTAACCGGTGTCCACTGGAACTTTATCAAGCGCAGCTGCATGCACTGCCTGGATCCCGAGTGTGCCAAGGCCTGCCCGCAGGGCGCCTACTACAAGAGCGAATCCGGTGCCACCCTGCACGATCCGGATAAATGCATAGGCTGCCAGTACTGCACCTATGCCTGCCCCTTTGGGATACCCAAGTACCGGAAACGTCAGGACAAGATCAGCAAGTGCACCCTGTGCGCTGATCGGGTCGAGGAAGGTTTGACTCCGGCTTGTGCTCGCACTTGTCCCGCCGGGGCGCTTACCTTTGGCGACCGCGATGAACTGCTGCAGAAGGCTGAAGCAAGGGTCAAGTACCTGCGGGCCAATGGCTTCCCGCGGGCGACCATCTATGGCAAACTCGAACTGGGCGGATTGAACAATATATTTGTTCTGACCGATACCCCCGACAAATTCGATCTGCCGGTCAATCCGCAGCCTTCTGGAACCATAGGCTTCTGGCAGAACTGGGTACAGCCTTACTTTGGCTGGCTGATCCCGCTGGCTCTGGCCGGTTCCGCAATGAGTTTCGTGACCACACGCCTGCTGGCTAATAAAAACGGTGAACATGGACACGATCATCCAGTAGAAGGGGGGCATGAATAATGCAGTTTATTCCTGAATATCGTGAAGACCTGCCCAGAGTAGAGCGCTTTAATTTCGTGTCCCGTATGACTC
The DNA here is from genome assembly GCA_050258735.1 of Deltaproteobacteria bacterium. Lineage (GTDB taxonomy): Bacteria > Bacillota > Syntrophomonadia > Syntrophomonadales > Syntrophomonadaceae > Syntrophomonas_A. Next base: position 719 of record JBLMZJ010000112.1, read on the forward strand.
ACTGGGGCCATACTGTTACCTTTATCCTGTGCCTGTTGACCGGTCTCTTGATCTTTATGGACGGCATGGACTGGATGGCTCCGATTTTCGGCGGCTTCAACGGCGCCAACTTGGTGCACCGTATTGCAGCAGTCGGCATGACCCTGTTTATCGGTGTATTTGTCGTCTTCGACTTCAAAGGCATCATCAACTGGATCAAAGACATCCTGCGCTTTGGCGTAAATGACATTAAGTTTATAATGGTCTTCCCGCTGGAGTTCCTGGGTTTCCCGGTCCATGTCCCGCCACAGACCAGATTCAATGGCGGTGAAAAGGGCAACTCCATCGTGACCCCGACCTCCGTGATACTGCTGGTCCTTTCCGGCTATATCATGTGGTTCCCCACGATCTTCCCGGCCGGATTGGTACGGGTAGCTTATCCGATCCACGACCTGGCTATGATCTTTGCCACCCTGATGGTCTGCATGCATGGCTATCTGGGTTCCTTCCACCCCGGCTCCGGTGAATCCTTCTGGGGCATGTGGAAAGGCACCGTCAGAGCCGACTGGGCACAGCACCACCATGCTATCTGGTATGAAGAGACTTATGGTGACAAAGCCAAGGAAGCTGAATAAGCCGACGCTGAAATAGCATCCTATTAAGGGGGGATTTATTCCCCCCTTTTATTTAAATGATTGACCGACGATTTGATTCGGTCTTTCGTTCAGGTACAACCATCGAATTAGCCACAAATGAACACAGCTTATTAGGTTATCGTAGCTAAACGAGAACCATAACGCCGACCGGTGTGTTTATTCGTCGCTAATTTAAATGAGGAGTGATCGCTTTGACTAATCACGAGACACCAGTAACCTTGCCCGAGGGATATGTGGAATTCTTTCGTGACCTGGAGAACTGGCAAAATGAAGAATCTATAAGACTGAAGCAGGTCTATCAGCCGATCCGGCAGGATATCTTCAGATCCCTGGAGGAGAACAAACATGCCCTGCTGCAGCAGGTTAACCCGGGTATAGACCCGAAAATACTACGGGACACCTTTATGCGCTTTCTCACTTGGCTGCAAAAAGCTCGTCCCGCTATCAATGCCGATATTGCCAGACTCATAGACCAGGCCGAAGAATTCGATTTTGAAGAGATCGCCGCTGCCTTTACCAAAGGTAATGATGAGTATTTTACTGGGCTGGCAGATAAAGTTGGCATATCATATGAGATGCTGTTTTTTACTATCGATCATGCTCTGAGGCCCTACCTGAGGATCTTTGCCTTGCCCTATGAAGAGGAACTGCCAGAAGCTGAAGGTCTGCCCTGGGATTTCCCCGCCAATTGTCCGGTCTGTGGAGCAAAATCACATTTCTGTCGTCTCACCCACGAAGAAGGACACCGCTTGATGTTCTGTGACCGTTGCTTCAGTCAATGGTGGATACGTTATATCTTTTGCCCTTACTGTGGTCATGACCGTCCTGGTGACATCGGTTATATTGCAGTTGATAGCGACAAGAGCCCCTTCAAGGTCTATGTCTGTGAGAAGTGCAAGGGTTATCTTAAGACCTATGATGAGCGGGACGGTGCCCCGCCCACCGACCTCTATATAGCCAATGTGGAGACTATTTATCTGGATATGCTGGCGCAAGAAAAAGGTTACACCAACCACGATGAGTAGGACGAGAATATATAGTGAACTGCTGCGTTGTTTAAACACCCCGCTCAATCGACGTACGTATCAGTACGCCTCAATCGCGGGTTGTTTAAACGCCTTGCATTTCCCTCTTCTTCTCGCCCTGGCTTAATGATGGCAGGGTAACCCCTGCCTTGTTGCTTATTGGGATCATGGCGTACCGAGGGAGGCACGGGGACGGTTCTTCTACCTGGTTTGTCGAAGCTCTGTTATATTCTAGTACAGCAAAAGGGCTGGGTTTAATAACCCAGCCCTTGCTTATTTGATCTTATGCTTTTCTCAAATATTCCTCCATATGCGGCATAAAATACGGTATGATCTCGTCCAGCATCTTCGGCATCAGGACCTCCATGGTCTTGGGCATAAGGTCAGGCATCTGCTCCAGCATATAATCCGGCATCGGGATGGCCTCGGCCACCTTGTCCAGCATCCTGGGCATGACCTTGGGCATGATATCCGGCATCAGTTTGGGGAAGAGTGCCGGCATGACTCCCTTCATCATGGTGATCATGGGTTCCTTGAACACATCCGGTGCTTTCATGACCATATGCATCATGCTCTTGTACATATCCGGCATGGCATCTATCATATCCGGCAGCATGTCAGCCATCAGATCTGCCATCCCCCAGGGGGTCATCAGCCGTATCATGGCGTCGAATACCGCCCACTTTTCGTCCATCACTGAATCAGATGGTTCAATCTTGTAACCCAAGGCTTCAGCGGTAAGGGTAGCCAGATCCCGGATCTCGATCGGCAAGTTCTTAAGATCCCGCGAACGCTTCAACTGTACCCGGCAGCAGGGGCAGGCTGTGATCAGGGTATCTGCTCCGGCATCAATAGCTTCCTGGACCCGGCTGGCTCCTACCTCCTCGGCCACATCCGGATCGGCAATCAAGGTCAGTACTGCTCCGCAGCAGTGGGAGTCCATCTTGTTGAAGCGCATCTCTCTGAAGTTGGTCCCTGGTATAGCATTGATCAGGGTACGCGGACCTTCGAAAACCCCACCAGCCCGTCCCATATGGCAGGGATCATGGTAGGTGCATTTTCGATCCAGATCGATCGGTATGGTGAACTCTCCCTTGTTTATCTTATCCGCCAGCACATCAGCGTAGTGCATGGCATGGAAGGGATATTCCTCACCATGTTCCTCGGCCCAATGCCGGTAATAGATCTCCCAAACCAGCCAGCAAGCCGGACAGGTAGTAATGATCTTGTCCGCCCCCATCTTCTTCGCCAGATCGATATTATGGCGGGCAACTTCATCAAAGACCTCCCACCGGCCGGATACCAGCATGGGAATACCACAGCAATATTCATCCTTGCCCATATAGGTATAATCTACCCCGGCCGCATTCAGTACTAGAGCCGCTGAGCGAGCTACATCCTGCTCGACGAAGGATGAAGTACAACCCGGGAAATAAAGATACTCTGCCTTATCCTTGATCATGGGCTGGATCTCATCAGTGATCCAGCCGTCCCGGTCCTTGGCATAACCAGCCCAGATATTTCCCTGCTGGCGCATGGTATTGACCATCATCTCAAAGGGCGGGAAGGTATGATATCCCTTGCCGTCAACCAGGAGTCCCCGCAGTTTCAGCCAGGAGTCCTCATTGGGCAGATCCAGTTGGCAAGTGCGGTTGCACATCTCACAGGTGGTACAAGCCAACATATTGTTTACCGCCTGCTGGTCCCACTCCACTTCGCCTTCCAGCAGCAATTTGATATAAGTCCATTTTCCACGGGGCGACTGCGATTCCCAGCCGCGTCCATAGTATTGTTCACAATGATCCACACAATACCCGCATTGAGAACAGGCATAGGCATACCAAGCGATATCGCCGGGTATCCCATTGCGTTCCTTGAATACCTCACCGGCCTCCTTGCCCTGTGCCCAGTTACCGAAGATGCGGATCACCGGTTCAAAGGCATTGGCCATATTCAAGCCGGTAGCTACCAGGCTGCCATCGATAACCTTTCCAGGGTTCATAAACCCTTTCGGATCCATCTCTCGCTTGTACTGGCGAAGCCGCTCGACAGTTTCCCGCCCCAGGATCTGTTCGGCAAAGCCGGTGAAATACAGCCCGGTCGAATAATTTCTTCCGCCATATTTTTGTGCGATCTTCATTACGCTGAGCGAAAGGCCAAAGGCCAGGTTAAAATTGAATTTGCGTTCATCATGAGGAATAAAGCCCAACAATACCAACTCACGACGGTTAGTGGCAAAACCCTCCATGATATAAGGATGCTTTATATCTGTTGCGATATCTGAAATAACTGAAGCCAAGCTCTCTACCGGCACTATCACTTCACTGGGGATGAGTGACGGTGCAATACGTTTGGCTCGCATCGGTTCAAAGCGGGCATCCCACTCATGCAGAGCGATCTCTTCGGAAAGCAGTTGGCCACCGAAACGGCCAGCCAATTCCAGTACGTCTTCCCTGATCAGATCACAGCGATCCGAGGTACATGCCATAAGCACTATATATTTTTCGGGAATGATCAGCTTAGGATGATCCACCGGATGACCATGATGCAGGTGAGGTGGCAGTTTGTTCTTCATCCTGGCAGCTTCGGGATTAATAAAGGATACCGACCATAAGGGCACCTTGCGGTCGTACAAACCCGCCATAAAATCACCGAGTTGACCTGCCTCTTCAAAGGCTACCGCAGTCACATGCATCGTTTTCAATGGTTTGACGCGGAAGCTGACCTGGCTAATAAAACCGGTTATACCACCGGTTCCGGATACCAGATCCAGTTCGCGTCCTTTAAGCTCACGCACGGTTCCGTCAGGCTGCACCAGGCGAACTGCTACTACATTATCAATAAAATCGCCAAACTCATATCCGCCGATGCCTGTCCCTCCCTGTGCCAGCCAACCTCCTACAGTAGAGGAAGGGAAGCTGCTGGGATAGAGGTTCAACGTAAGACCCTGACTATTAAGATGATATTCGACTTCTTTCCATACCACACCTGGTTCAACGGTAGCCGTCCGGTTATCAGCCGAGATTTCAATGATACGGTTCATGCGATTAAACTCAACCACTAATCCACCCTGGACCGGCAATACTCCCCCATATCCCGAAGTAGCCTTGCCTCGAGGTGTCAACTTGATGTTTTCCTGATAAGCCAGCTTGACCAGATCGGCCAGTTCTGCTTCCGATTCTGGCTGAACGATGCCATCAGGAATGGCATCACCCACCAAAGGTTTGATCATAGAGGGCATTACTCCCATATCATGGGCATAGATCTTGCGTTCCAGTTCGTCAAAATTAACACGTTGAGAATACTTGTCCTTCAGAAGCTTTTTGGTTTCGCGGGCGATTCGGCTCATACCCATACCCCCTTTGTATTGTTGATTGTATTTTAACATGCATTTCTTGTTTTTTCTACCCCCTTTGTCGGTATATTGTGGCTTTTCTCCTTTTACAGCAGAGACGCGATTATCCTATACCCTTATGCGGTATATGTTTTGCTACTCAAAAATAATGGTTAACAATTTTTATAACCAGACCTTGGTATTTTTATCGTATAGTGAAAGGAGACTCATACGGGTGACGTAATGTTATGTAATCAGATACCTCTGAATATTGAAGGTGGCCACCATTGCAAAATCGATGTGAGAAATCCTTGATTCCGCTGATTTCCGTTTTCAGAGTTGTTTGCACTGCGGATATATGTCTGCTAATCATTTGTAAGGAGTGATCGAATTGAAAACTCGGATACACAGTATTGTTTCGTTAGCCCTGACACTGATTTTGGTGACTCCGGTTTCTGTTCTGGGTAATCAGGCTGACCTGTCTGTCCCGGCAATTTCAAATACTAAACTCCTCAGCAATACAGCCACAGCTATGGGTACTTCAGCTACTGCCCCCGGGGCGATTTCCCTTAATCAGGCTATCATGCTCGTGAAGAAAAACTTTACTGTTCCTGCCAACCTCACAGAATTTAATTCGGGATATGAGGCCCATAATGATCAAACCCAGGTCTGGCGTTTGGAATGGAGAAGCAAAGATCAAACTCAAGGTAATTTTATGGCAACTGTAGATATACTAAACGGCGAAATCCTCTCCATGAACCGTTGGGAAAATCAGGTCGGGCCCGCCAACAGGATCCCCACCGTAACCCTCATTCAGGCTCGGCAGACCGGACAAAACCTAATAAACCGGCTCATCCCTTCCAAGGCTTCCTCCCTGGTTGCTGACGAGAATTCTTCACTGGTTCCTATCAACAGTTACGGCCAAACAAGGTATACCATGAGATGGCATCGGGTTTATAAAGGTATTCCTGTAGACAATGACAGTGCCCGGGTCGATATCGATATGCAAAGCGGCGAGATCATATCCTATGATCTGAACTGGAATAAGGTAGCTCTGCCCGAACCAACCGGATTGATCACCCCCGCTCAAGCCGCCCAGGTCTTCAGTAATGAAAAGATGCTGACTCTGCAGTACTTTGCTCCCGGATCGATAGTGCCCTTGACCAGCAGCGTGCTCCCCCCCAAAGGTAATGAACCCAAACTGGTGTATGCTATCCATCACACATCCAACGGAGCTATTGATGCCACCACCGGCAAGCCCTTTATATCGCCTATAGACTCTTTTGGCTTTAATGATTTAAGGATGCAAAAACTCAGCATGGGAGAAAGCGGCGGTGCCGTTTCCAACCTCAGCCCGGAAGAACAATCAGAGGTCGATCAGACACTTACCTTGATAAGTCAGGAACAGGCAGTCCAGGCAGTGCTCAAATGGTTCGCCCTGCCAAAAGACTTCACATTGCAGTCAGCCAACCTGGAAAGGCAGTACGATGAAAAGAAAACCCGCTGCTGGAACCTTAGTTGGCAGAGGCAATCGGGTAAAGAAGGTGCTTCCTACGGGTATGCCTGGGCTCAGGTAGATGCCGCCAATGGTGAATTGATTTCCTTTAGTCTGAGTGACGAAGATCAAGCACCCGATGCTGCCTGCCTAAATAAAGAAGAAGCCCGCCAGCTGGCTGAAGGTTTTATTAAGAAGATACAGGCCGGGCGCTGGCCGGATTTAAGACTTGATGAAAGCCAGCGTGATTCTGGCAATACCAGTTCATCCAACTGGTCGTTCAATTACTATCGGTTGGTCAATAATGTTCCCTATTTCGATAATACTGTTAATATTACCATTAACGCAAGTAAGGAAATAACTTATTATCGTCTGGAATGGTCTAAAGCTGCTTTTCCTCCGATCCAGGGCCTGATCGATCGCACCAAGGCTAATAATATTTATCTAACGGCAGCCCCCATGAAACTAAGATACGTATATACCGCTGCGGACCCCGGCAACCAGCGGGCTTATCTGGTTTACCTGCCCGAGGCCAAGGATGGCTTTTACATGGTAGATGCTAAAACCGGCGCCGGGCTGAATTCGAACGGCGTGACTCCGGTCCCGGAAACCAAAGCCCTGCACTTTAATGATATAAAGGGGCATTATGCTGAACGGGAGATCAGCTTGCTGGGGCAGGCTGGAATTATGGGGGAATACGGCGAAAGTTTCCACCCGGAAGAAAAGATTACTTTACGCTCTCTGCTTACTGCTATGCTTGGTGCCAGAGACGGGGTTTATAATCGCAGCACTCCCCTGACTGATGAGGAAATCATCAACCGTGCCATTGAGCAAGGCTGGATAAAGGTTAGACTGGACCTGAATACCCAGGTAAACCGTGAATTACTTGCCGAACTGATGCTGCGCTACCTCAAAATCGAATACCTTACAGACGTTACCGGCATCTATTACGTGCCTTACCAGGATGCCAAAACCATGTCGGCAGAAACCTATGCCATAGCAGCCCTTAACTGGGGGTTAAGCATAATCCGGGCCGATGGCAAAAATTTTGATGCCTGCCACATCGTTACCCGGGCCGAAGCCGCTGCTGCCCTGGTTCATATGTTGTCCATCAAGGTAAGACAATAATAGAAATGAAAAGTGGCGGGACAAAAGTCCCGCCACTCATAATTTTCTGTAATTAGGAGTTTACCAATCTTTCCCCGCAGCGTTTGGCCTGCTCCAGGACCTCTTTTTCGTCAAAGGCCAGTATTCTGCGGTCCTGCATAATGATTCTCCCGTCGATTATAACAGTCTCCACATCACTGGCCTGGCCGCTGTACACTATATTGGCCACGATATCATATCGCGGTATCATATGGGCCGCTTCAAGGCTCATGATGATCATATCCGCCTTCATTCCGGCTTTCAACTGTCCGGTCTCCTGTTCCAGACCCAGGGCAACAGCACCATTTACGGTAGCCATCTCAAGTGCCTGATATGCCGGCAATACGGTAGGGTCCATGGTGTTGACCTTGTGCAGGAAGGCTGCTGTTCTGAGTTCCCCCAGCATATCCAGGTTGTTGTTGCTGGATGCTCCGTCGGTACCCAAGGCAACCGGGATACCGGCCGCCAACATCTGCGGTACCGGGGCGATACCGCTGGCCAATTTCATATTACTCTCGGGATTATGAGCTACACCCACCTGATACTTCTTGAGTATGGCGATATCCTCCTCATCGACATGTACACAATGAGCAGCCAAAACAGCGCGCTCAAACAAACCGCAGGTCTCAAGATGCTTGACAGGACTTTTTCCGTAGGTCTTGATCATGTCTTCCCGTTCACCAGCAGTCTCGGCAATATGTATGTTCAATGCCATACCCAGTTCTGCCGCCAGATCGATGACCTTGCGCAGGTAGTCCGGCGGGCAGGTGTAAGGGGCATGAGGACCCAGCATTACAGTAATACGGTTCTTGGCCCGACGATGCCATTTGCCAACCAGTTCTCTGCTCTCGGTCAGGGCCAGATCTGCTGATGGCCCTACCCCTACCATCCCCCGTGATAATACCGCCCGGATGCCGGACTTTTCAACCGCCTGAGCTGCCTGATCCATAAAAAAGTACATGTCGGCAAAACAGGTCGTGCCCGATTTGATCATTTCAGTGATCGCCAGCATGGTCCCCCAGAATACATCTTCTCCGGTCAATTTGTCTTCGAGCGGCCATACCTTGGTTTCCAGCCATTCCATCAGGGGCATATCATCAGCATAACTACGCAGCAAGGTCATGGCTGCATGGGTGTGGGCATTGATGAAGCCGGGCAAAACCACCCGGTTAGTTCCATCGATAATAAGTTCGTAGTCCCCGGCTGGAGCTTTCCCGCTGCCAACCTCTTTGATATACTGCCCGTCAATGATTATGTAGCCCTTCTCCAGGAAATCAGCCGGGTCGGTCATCGGTATTATGCTGATATTATCTAGTAATATGCTCATGATAATCCCCCTTTATTTTTTCTGACCGTAGTTTTTATAGAGTCGGTTCAGGTAGGCTATATCCTTATCCTGCAAGGCATGGGGCGGCCCCATGATCCTGGCATAAATTGTGATCATGGCCGTCCTCTCCGCCACCTGTGCCACTTTTAGCGCCTCATCCATAGTCTGGCCCAGGGCTATTATGCCATGGTTGGCTAATAATACAGCCTTTTTATCGTAACCCAAAGCCCTGGCCGTATTATCTGCCAGCAGTTCACTGCCGCAGATAGCATAGGCTGCGACTCCGATTTCGTGGCCGATAACCTCAGCACTCTCCTCCGTAACC
>JBLMZJ010000113.1:0-81015 GCA_050258735.1 Deltaproteobacteria bacterium
TTCGCGGGTTCGAATCCCGCCCTCTCCGCCATTATGTGCGCCCGTAGCTCAGCTGGATAGAGTAACAGACTACGAATCTGGAGGTCGCAGGTTCGAATCCTGCCGGGCGCGCCATTTGAAAATCAAGGTTCAGGTGATTACACCGGACCTTTTTTTATTGGCTACAGCAAATATCAGACCAGCCTAAAGAATTGACGCAACAGCAAGGCATTTCCAGGGTCATAAAAGCGCAGAATTGACTATTTTTTATACTAAAAGCTATAATAAGGAATGTTGTAAATAATACAAGTAAAATGTAGAAATCGTGCAAATATCTCTGGGATCGGGGGAAAAGTTGTGAAGGGGTTTATTAAAGGCATAGTATGCCTCGTGTTTATTTTATTTATCAGCTCCCTAGGCCAAACGGTCATAGCGGAGGAAAGGAAGCCAGGCGCGGCCATCTTTAAGGACGTATCGGCAAACAATGTCAATGCTGTCTTCATAACTTATCTGGTACATAAAGGAGTAATGGGCGGTTTTCCCGATGGTACCTTTCGCCCCGGGGAAGGATTGACCCGGGCCCAGGCCGCCACTGTTCTGGTCAAGGCCGCCGGATTGCCAGCGCCCACGGTTCCCGCCAGCAAATTCAGCGACGTCCCCGCTACTCACTGGGCCGCTGCCAGTATAGCAGCAGCAGCCCAGGCCGGATATTTAAGCGGCTTTCCCGACGGGACTTTCCGCCCCGACGAAAAGCTCACCAGAGCCCAGGGCATAAGCCTGGTCATGCGAATTTGTACCGTTAAAGAACGGGCGGAGCTTCCCGCCCTGAAAGATATGAATAAAAACCATTGGGCCGCTGCCGATATGGGTACCGCCATAGCCCTGGAAATGGTGGGTATTTCCGCCGACGGTCAGCAGGTCTATCCGGATGCCAATATGAGCCGGGGCGCCCTTGCCCGGGCTCTTGCTATTCTAATGACTCGGGATCCAGGACTTTGTGCCGCCGCACTGGAGGGCACCGCCGGTGAAGTGACCGGAAAAGTCGACCTGATCAGAGCGGGTAAGACCGAGTCCCTGAAAGACAATGCCAAGATCAGAGCCGGAGACATCATCAAAACCGGCAACAGCGCGAGCGTCCGTATCAGCTACCCGGATGGCAGCAGTAACTTGATAACAGCGGACAGCGAGATCAAGATAAAAATATCTGCGGGCCGGTACTATATTAAGCAGGACGGCGGCCAGGGGATCGCGGTCGATGAACTGAAGATGGAGATGCCTAGAGGGACCATATACGGGTCGCTGGCTACCAAATATAAAGAGGAGAAGGATACCGCCGGCGGCTTGGATAAGCGGCTGGCAGCCCTGGACAGTTTCAATTTTCTGGCGGCGGCAGGCAGCCAGGATAATAATACAGGATCACCCTGGTACAAAACCGCCCAGAAGAAAAAGGTAAAGGTCACGGTGGATATGCCCTGGGGCATCGCCGGTATCAGAGGGACCAATATTAAGATCTCCTGTAAAGATGGGAAATGCGAGGTAGCCTGCTTGAACGGCAATGCTTCATTGAGCGGCACCGGAGGCAGCGGCCAGGTGGATATTACCGGAGGGCAGAGGTCGGAAGTCAACGGCGAGGGAAAGGGAGCCGAGAACGCATCCGGCTTTAACGCCCAGGATAAAAAAGATTTTAGTCAAGGGAACGTGCAGGCCTTTTTCGTGAATGTTGCTAAGGATCAGACAGAGGCCGCTGAAGCACCAGTATTGGAACTGATAGTCAACATATCCGATCAGGAAAGCAATCAGGTGGAGGAAAGCGAGAAAACCATAGATGAACAGGTCAAAGATGCCCTGGTGGTGGTAGTGGAAGCCCTGGAAAGCCAAGGGATAGAACTCCAGCCGGAGGTGATCAATGATCTTAGTGAACAGATAAAAGAAACCTTAAAACAGGAGGAAGGAAACAAACCGCCGGGATCAACCGAGGGCGGCTCCGGTGGCGGCGGAATAGCATTAACACCGCTGACCATCACTGCTCCGACTCTTACCACGACCAGAGTCTATGACGGGACCACTTCGGCGGCGGTAACTCCAGGTACGCTGAGTGGTGTGATCGGGACTGACGTGGTAACGGTAAGTGCGGTTGCCAGCTATGACAATAAAAATGTCGGCAGCGGGAAAACCATTACGGTTGTCTATACATTGAATGGGGCCGATGCAGCTAAATACAGCAAACCGTCCAATTTTACGGTTACCTCGGGAGTTATAACAGCAGCTCCTCTTACTATTTCGGCACCGTCCCTTGTGACCTCCAAGGTCTATGACGGCAGCACAGCTCTGCCGGTCACAGCCGGAACTCTGAGCGGTGTATGCGGAAGCGACATAGTATATGTCAACGCAATAGCCAATTACGACAATGCCAATGCAGGGACCGGGAAGACTATCACCGTAGTGTACGCGATAACCGGCGCCGATTTCGGGAACTATACGCCACCCGCCTCCAATACTTTTACCGGCAGTATTATTGAAGCAATGGTAAACCTGACGGCCATCCCCAGCCTTGAGGTGCCGGTTGCCGGAGCCTATCCCACATCGTCGATAGCCACGGTGCAGTACACTTCCAGCAGTATTGTCTGGACGCCGACTCCCAGCCCATATTTCGATGCTACTACGGTATATACGGCCACGATAACCCTAACGCCCCAGCCAAACTATACCTTTAATGGTATACCGGTCAATTACTTCACCGTGGCAGGGGCAAGCTCAGTTACTAATGCGGTCGGTTCCGGAGTAGTTATTGTCCAATTTCCAGCGACTTCTCATAATCCCTTTATTACAGGACTCAACCCGGCCAATAACAGTACCGCAATATTGGCAGTAGTCAATCCCACGGTCACATTTAATGAGAATATCGCGTTGGGCACCGGCACCATAGCGCTCTATAAGGTTTCCACCGGCACTATCTGGAGAAACTGGAGCATCAACGATCCGATTGCAGTATCTATTTCCGGCAATACACTGACCTTAAACCCGGATATCGATCTATCCGCCAGCACGGAATACTATATCAGAATAGACAACGGGGCAGTGCGGGATACCTTGGGCAATGAATTTACCGGGATAAACGATAGTATTACCTGGCGGTTCACCACGGCGGCAGGTGCCGAGAGTATACCGCCGACCATATCCAGTCTAAGCCCGGCCAATAATAGTACCGGGGTACTGCCAGTCGTTAATTTCACCGCTACGTTTGATGAAAATGTTGCAGTGGGTGCCGGCACCATAGCTATATATAAGGCTTCTGACAGCAGTATCTGGAGAAACTGGAGCATCAACGATCCGATTGCAGTATCTATATCCGGCAATACACTGACCTTAAACCCGGATATCGATCTGTCCTCTAATACGGGATATTATGTCAGGATCGACAGCGGAGCGGTACGGGATACCTCCGGCAACGAGTTTGCCGGTATCAATGATAGCACCACCTGGCGAATTACTACCGAAGCATCAGCGGATAGTACTCCACCGACCATTTCCAGCCTAAGCCCGGCCAATAACAGTACCGCAATATTGGCAGTAGTCAATCCCGCGGTCACATTTAATGAGAATATCGCGTTGGGCACCGGCACAATAGCGCTCTATAAGGTTTCCACGGGCAGCATCTGGAGAAACTGGAGCATCAACGATCCGATTGCAGTATCTATTTCCGGCAATAAACTGACCTTAAACCCGGATATCGATCTGTCCGCCAGCACGGAATACTATATCCGGATCGACAGCGGGGCAATAAGGGATACTTCCGGTAATGAGTTTGGCGGTATCAATGATAGTACTACCTGGCGGTTCACCACAGCGGCAGGCGCCGAGAGTATACCGCCGGCCATCTCCAGCCTAAACCCGGCCAATAGCACTACCGGGGTTCTGCCGGTCACAAATTTAACAGCTACATTTGATGAAAATGTTGCAGCGGGTACCGGCACCATCGCTATCTATAAGGCTTCTGACAACAGTATCTGGAGAAACTGGAGCATCAACGATCCGATTGCAGTGTCTTTTTCCGGCAATACACTGACATTAAACCCGGATATCGATCTGTCCTCAAATACGGAATACTATGTCAGGATCGACAGCGGAGCGGTGCGGGATACCTCTGGTAATGAGTTTAGCGGTATCAATGATAGCACTACCTGGCGGTTTACTACCGCACCATAGCAAGAAATATAGCGGTCTCATATAAACTTTACCGCCAAGCAAGGTTTTTTATAAAAGAACCAGGAACTTCTGGTTCTTTTTCTATTACTCCGGCAAGGTCGGGGAGACAGCCCGGGAATAATCCCCCAGGAACGCCAGTGGAAGCCGGGGGTATTAAGTGGACAATAATATGCGATTGATGTAAAATGTACTCGTTTCGAGGGGAGGTAAGCTTGTTGGCTATACAGATCAATGTCTTAGACTATCTGGAAAAATCCGCGGCACTGGTTCCGGATAAGGTTGCCTTTTCCGATGAAAACCGCTTTCTCACCTTTGGACAATTACTGCATGATGCCAGAGCGGTGGGGTCATGCCTGGCCAAAACCAGTGATACCCTGCGCCGGCCGGTGGCCGTGCTGGTCGATAGGACCGCTGTCAGCATAACTGCCTGTATGGGCGCCCTGTACAGCGGCGCGTTTTATGTGCCCATCGATGTAGAAATGCCGGTCCAGCGGATAGATGCCATCCTGCAGGAGCTCTCTCCCGTAGCTCTTTTACATGCCGAAAAGGATGCGGGACTGGTCAGCAGCCTGGGCTTTGCCGGTCGTGTCCTGACCATAGAAGCCGCCGCCGGCAGTGATATAGATGAAAGAATCCTCGGGCAGATCCGGGACAAAATGATCGATCAGGACCCGGTATATGTAATATTTACCTCGGGTTCCACCGGAGTCCCCAAGGGTATTGTCATCAACCACCGTGGAGTGATCGACCTCACCGAGTGGCTGACTGATACCTTTGCCTTTAATGAAGTTGATGTTCTGGGCAACCAGACCCCGTTTTATTTCGACGCCTCGGTCAAAGATATTTATCTCACCTTGAAATGCGGGCTCACCACTCATATATTAGCGAAGAAGCTCTTCATGTTTCCCATCAAGCTGATCGAGGAACTGAATAACCGGCAGGTGACGGCAATCCTGTGGGCGACCTCGGCCATTAACCTGGTGGCCAATTCCCGGGTCCTGGCCAAAAAGATCCCCGAGACAGTGCAAAAGGTCTTCTGTGCTGGAGAAGCCATGTCGGGCAAGGCCTTGAACACCTGGAAGGCCGGTCTGCCAGGGGCCATGTATGTCAATCTTTACGGGCCCACCGAGATAACGGTGGACTGTTCTTATTATATAGTCGACCGGGATTTCGCTGAGGACGAGCAGGTGCCGATAGGCAGAGCCTGCCGCAATATGGAGATCCTTCTCCTGGATGAGGAAATGCGTCCGGTGTCCCTGGGAGAAGTCGGCGAGATCTGCGTACGCGGTATCGGCGTATCGCCGGGATATTATGGGGATGCCGAAAAAACCGCGGCGGCCTTCGTCCAGAATCCGCTGAATAATAATTACCGGGACATCATTTACCGTACCGGCGATCTGGCGCGGATAGATGAAAGGGGACTGCTGGTTTTTGCTTCCCGTAAGGATAACCAGATCAAACATATGGGCAACCGTATCGAACTGGGTGAGATTGAGACCGCAATAAATGCTCTGGAAATGGTCGATGCAGCCATCTGCTTCTATGATCATGACAAGGGCAAGATCGTCATGGTCTATGAAGGCCCGGAGGCGGACAGCGCAGCGGTGCTGAAGAAACTGTCGGACAAGCTGCCCAAGTATATGTTCCCGAATATCGTCTACCGCGTGGATGAGATGCCCTATAACCGTAATGGCAAGATCGACCGGGTCCAGTTGAAGGAGCAATACAGCCATGGAGCCTTTAAGGGAGCTAAGCCAACTGAATAAGCTGACCAGTCCCTTCCTGCGGCGCAATGTCATGACCAATTGTTTTCTCCCGGCCGGGGAATTTGTCCGGTATATGGAGAAAGAGGCAGCATTTTTTACTGCCGGGGACGATGCCCTGGTAATTTTGCTGAAGAAAACTGATCATGATCTGATCTACTATTATATAAAGGAAGGTGGCCGGCCGCCGGCCATTGGATTGTCCCGGCCTACAGTCCTGGAGATAGTTCGGCGTGATGAGCGGCAGGCCCAGGCGGCGGAACTCTGGCAGCAGGCCGGTTTCAGACTGGCTGTTACCCGGGAGCGGATGGAATGCACCGCGCTCCACCCGACCCCGGTAGCTGAGCAAGGGGTATTTGCTGCCGGAGAAGAACGGGCCGGTGAGATAATGGACCTGCTTTGCGCGGGATTCGATCACCTGACCGGGTGTATCCCGGAGAAAGAAGAACTGACCGGATGTCTGGCCCGGCGGGAGATACTCTGCATAGAGGAGAACGGCCGCATAGAGGCCCTGGTCCATTTCAGGAATGAGAAGGCAGTCAGCGAGATCCGGCATTTGCTGGTGGCGGCGGGCAGCCGCGGCCGCGGCCTGGCAGGCAGGGTGGTAAACCGCTATAAGACCCAACTGATCGGGACTAGCTTTAAGTTGCGCCTGTGGGTCAAGGAGGACAACCTCACGGCACGAACCTTTTACGAAAAGAACGGCTACCGCTGTGATGGCCTGAAAGCAGATGTTTTGATCGCAGCAAATAATATTTGACAAGGTGGGGAAACGATGGACACAATTCTGAAGATCCTGGCGGAGATCCGGCCCGATGTTGATTTTACCGCAGTTGATAATCTCATGGAAGGCGGGGTCCTGGATTCCTTCGACATCGTAGCACTGGTCGGAGAACTGAGCGATGCTTTCGAAGTGGAGATCGGCGTAGAGGACCTGGTCCCGGAAAACTTTTATTCAGTGGAGACCATCTGGAAGATGGTCCAGGAATTTCAGGAGGGAAGATGAGCGGTCTGCGCTCGTAAGCCATGTCATTTACATCACTGACTTTCATAGGCTTCCTGCTGGCCCTGTTTGTTGTCTATTATACGCTGCCCAAGAGGTTCCAATGGGTGGTATTGTTAATAGCCAGCGCGATTTTTTACCTGTGGGCGGGGGTCAAGATCATCGTTTTTCTGTTGTTCTCGACCGTGACCACCTTTGTGGCCGGGCTATTGCTGGGTAAACTGGCAGAACAGCAGCAGGAGAGAAGGGAAGGCCTCCCCCGGGCGGAGAAGAAGCTGATAAATGAGGAATACAAGGTCCGCAAACAGCGGGTGGTGGCGGCAGCCCTGCTCCTGAATTTCGGACTGCTCTTCCTCTTGAAATACTATGGTCTGATGGCCGAAAGCCTGCAGGCTGCGCTATCCGTGATAACTGATGCCTTCACCATACCGCAGATGGGGATCCTGCTCCCGCTGGGCATCTCTTTCTATATATTTCAATCCGCCGGTTATGTGATAGATGTCTATCGCGGGAAATATGAACCCGATAAAAATATCTTCAAATTCGCCCTGTTCCTCTGGTTTTTTCCCCAGATCGTGCAGGGACCTATCGGGCGCTACAATAAACTGGCCCAGCAGCTATATGGTTCACGCGATTTTGATGCGGACAAGCTCAAGTATGGCCTGCAACTGATGATCTGGGGCTATTTCAAAAAGATGATAATCGCCGACCGGGCGGCGGTGGCGGTTAATCAGATATTCGGCAATTATACCACCTATGGAGGAGCACTGATATTCTTCGGCGTTTTCATGTACAGCATCCAGATCTACTGTGACTTCTCCGGGGGGATAGATATCGCCCGGGGAGTGGCCGAGGGGCTGGGTATCGAGTTGGCCGAGAACTTCCGCCGGCCTTATTTTGCTACCTCTTTGTCTGACTTCTGGCGGCGCTGGCACATCACCCTGGGCAGTTGGATGAAGGATTATCTTTTCTATCCCCTGGCTTTGTCCAAGCCGTTTACCGAGCTGGGCCGTAAGGCGCGGCAGCGTTTCCCCGGCCGCTTGGGCAAGATCCTGCCCACATCACTGGCAACATTTATCGTCTTCTTCGTTATCGGCATCTGGCATGGCGGCAACTGGAAATATGTCTTTTTCGGACTTTATAATGGTACGATCATCACCTTTTCCCTGATCTGCGAACCGGTCTATCAGAAGATTTGTGACCGGCTGGGGATCGACCGCGAGGGCAAGCCCTGGTTTGCCTTCCGCCTGCTGCGGACACTATTCATTGTCACGCTTGGACGCTACTTTACCCGGGCCGATGACTTGATGACGGCCCTGCACATGATCAAACGGACGGTTACTGCATTTACCGCCGGTACTCTGCCGCAAGGCTTTGCCTCTCTGGGCCTGACGGTGACAGATTGGAGCATCCTGGTGGTTGCCGTGATAATCATGGTGCTAGCCGGACTGGTGGAGGAGCGGGGGCTTAACCTGCGTATCGAGCTGGAAAAACGCCGGCCGGTCATACAGGTAGCGACTATCATGGCAGCGGTGGTGATCCTGACGATATTTGGCCTTTTCCGCGAGGGTTACATCGCATCCGAATTCATCTACAAGCAGTATTGAGATAAGGCAAGGTTACTTAAAACGGAGGTATAGACGTGAGCTCCAAGAAATGGCTGGTGTGGTTCGCCATTTGCATAGTCCTGACCGCGGGGTCGATCGCCTTCCTGAACTGGGCAGTGGACCCGTTCGGTGTTTTCGGCGACCGGATTTTGAATTGGTACTCCAGCGATTTTACCAATAACCCGCGCACTGCGAAAATCACCTATATGGATCAGCACCATTCGGAGTATGACTCGTATATCCTGGGCTGCTCCTCCACCAGTTCCTACCCGGTGGAGAGCCTCAACAAATATATGAACGCCAAATTCTATAACGCATTTGTCTACGGGGCGGATACCTATGATACGCTGGTCACCACCCGCTACATCCTTGATCACTATAAAACGAAGAACCTGGTCATCAACCTCAGCGTGACCAATGCGGTGACCTACGATTATGAGGACGATCCGCTGACCGGCAGCCTGCACGCCAAGGTGGACGGATCATCCATGACTAAATTTTATTTAAAGTATCTCTTTGCCAACACCAATTACTCCATCAACAAGCTGGAGAACTACCGCAAGAATTCCTATCTGCAGGAACCCTTCGATGTCTTCAATATCAAGACCGGAGCCTATGACAAGTCCCTGCGCGATATCGAACCGATCAGCGATATGCCGGATTATCTGAAGAAATACCCGGTATTTGCGGCTTATCCTCCGGGTTCGCTGGCGCTAAAAGAGACCGACCGGACCATGGCTTGTGTGGCAGAGATCAAAAAGCTGTGTGAACAGAAGCATATAAGACTGATAGTTATCGTTTCTCCATTGTACGGGCAGCACACCACCTATTTCAAGTCAGCGGAGGTCAATAACTTCCTGGTCCGATTGGCCGGCATCACTGATTACTGGGATTTCTCGCTTAGTTCGATCAGTGAGGACCCCCGCTATTTCTACGACGGGACCCATTTCCGCAATTGCGTGGGGGAGATGGCCTTGGCTCGGATATTTGGCGATAAAAGCGTTTATGTACCAGCCGATTTCGGGGTACACGTTACCAGACCGCAGGATATCCGGCTCTGGAACTTTACGCCATCGCGCCAGCAGGATCACACGGTCCAGGTGCCGGTGTTGTTGTATCATCATCTCACCCAGGACGGGACCCGGATATCGCCCGAGGTCTTCGAATCCCATCTGCGGGCACTGCAGATGGCCGGATACCATACCGTTTCCCTGCAGCAGCTGCGCGATTACGTAAAAACCGGGGCCGGTCTGCCAGACAAACCTATCGTCATCACCTTTGATGATGGCTACCTCTCCAACTATGAATTTGCCTACCCGCTGCTGAAGAAATACCATATGAAGGCAACCATATTTGTCATCGGGGCCTCAGTCGGCAAGGTCAACTATAAAGATACCGATTACCCTATCACCCCGCATTTCAACTACCAGCAGGCCCAGGAGATGCTGGATTCAGGGCTGATCGAGATCCAAAGCCATTCCTGGGACATGCACCAGCGGCCTGACTATGAAAAGGGCGCGGCACGGGAAAACGCGCTTCGCTTAACCGGGGAGTCGGAGGAGCACTATATCGAGGCTTTTCGCCAGGATTGCCAGACCATCCGCGAGAATTTGGAGAGCAATACCAGCAGCAAAATATTCGCTTTTGCCTATCCCCATGGTAATTATGATAACCTGGCCAGTGTGCTGCTGAGTCAGGCGGGGATATCGGTGACCTTAACCACCGAACCCGGTACCAATACCGTGATCAAGGGATTGCCCCAAAGCCTGCTGGGGATGCACCGTTACACTGTGGAAGACGATATGGGCGCTGACGAACTTATGAAGATGATAAGGCAGTAAAAAAAGCATATTTTAAGCCAAAACTCGGGCGTGACTCTTGAAAGGGGCCAGGCCCTTTCTCATTTGCAGCTATATCAGCGTTTTTTCTTTACGATTTTTGTTTCTAAGTCAACAGGAAACCGCATAATAACAATAGAAGTCTATGGCAGGTAAATGATTACGCTGACACGTGAGGAGGATCATACATGGAACAGGTAGTCGTACGGCAATTGATCAGGGACAGCGCCGGGTATGCCGGTAAGGATATAGAAGTAAGCGGCTGGATAAGAAATAACCGGGACCAGAAGACCTTTGGCTTTATCGCTTTAAATGACGGCACTCACTTCAGTACGGTCCAGGTGGTGTATGAGAAGGAGCAGCTGCCCAACTATGACGAGGTGGCGCATTTTCATGTGGGAGCAGCGGTGATCATCCGCGGGACCCTGGAGGAGACCCCGTCAGCCAAGCAGCCTTTTGAGATCAAGGCCCGGGAGATAATCCTGGCTGGGGATTGCCCGGAGGACTACCCTATCCAGCCCAAACGCCATACCCGGGAGTTTCTCCGGGAGCAGGCCCACCTGCGGCCGCGCACCAACCTATTCGCCGCTGTATTCCGTGTACGTTCCCTTTTGGCCTACGCTATTCATCAGTTCTTCCAGGACCGGGGTTTCGTTTATGTGCATACCCCCATCATCACCGCCAGTGATGCCGAGGGGGCCGGGGAGATGTTCAGGGTCACCACGCTTGACGTAACAAAGCCACCCATGACAGAAACCGGTGAAGTGGATTTTGCCCAGGATTTCTTCGGGCGAAGGGCCAATCTGACCGTCAGCGGCCAGTTGGAGGCCGAGGTATTTGCCCTGGCCTTTCGGGATGTCTATACATTCGGGCCGACGTTCAGAGCGGAGAACTCCAATACTGCCCGTCATGCGGCCGAATTCTGGATGATCGAACCGGAGATCGCCTTCGCCGATATCAATGACGATATGCGGCTGGCGGAAGCCATGGTCAAGTACGTTATAAATTATGTCCTGGAAAACGCCCCGGAAGAGATGAAGTTCTTCAACGAATTCGTTGACAAGGGTTTGGAGGAAAGGCTCAGGAAGATAGTCGGCCAGGATTTTGCCCGGGTGACTTATACGCGGGCGGTGGAAATACTCAAGGAATCCAAAGAACAGTTTGACTATCCGGTAGAGTGGGGCAGCGATCTGCAGACCGAGCATGAACGCTATCTGACCGAAAAGGTTTTCCAGTCGCCAGTTTTTGTTATCGATTACCCGAAAGACATCAAGGCTTTCTATATGCGCCAGAACGAGGACGGCAATACCGTGGCGGCGATGGACCTGCTGGTGCCGGGCGTAGGGGAACTGATCGGCGGCAGCCAGAGGGAGGAGCGGTTAGAGAAGCTCGAGCAGCGTATCGGGGAACTGGGCATGGATAAGGCCGATCTCTGGTGGTATCTGGAACTCAGAAAATTTGGCGGGGTGAAGCATGCCGGCTTCGGCCTGGGCTTTGAGCGGCTGGTCATGTACGTGACCGGAGTCAGCAACATCAGAGATGTGGTACCCTTTCCCCGCACGGTCAAGTCCTGCGAGTTTTAAGCGTCTTTCGGAAGCCGGGGATGAGTGGGTTGGGTAGATTAGCGATGTGCCCGCCAGATCCCGTCTCCGGCAGCAATGTTCCAGGCAATCAATTCTCGGGTTATAGTACGATTGACTTGGCAACGCCAGCGATCAGTTTCCGGGGAAGCCATACAACGGGAAGCGCAATCCCCACCGCAGTGCCAGTAACTAAAGCAGCCTTCACACTTGTCGCGCCGCTCGCTTTGCCCCTGGGCAAAAGCCCGCAGTTTTCCCATGTCCACCTCGATCTTTTCCGGTGATGCATGGCCGATCACAAACTGGTCGATCAGGGCATGGCGCCGGTCGTGTATCTCAAAACAGGTAACAATATCCCCTTCAGGGGTAACGATAAGGGCACTTTCCGGAGCCTGGCAGAAGCAGCCTGAAATGGTCCCCGGGCGGGAACCGGAGTAAAAGAGTTGGCGGCCACGGGCCTGAGCCCGGTTATAGGCTTCAAAGAAAGCCTGAGCGAAAGCCTCTGCCTGTTCAGGGCTGGGGTCAGCATATTCTCCGCGCCCGCTGGCATAGGCCGGTTCCGCCTGGATCGACTGGCAGGAGGTATTCTGACAGATAAAATCGATATTTTCCGGTAAGTGCCCTACTGATTTCGGGGTCACGGTCATACGGATACCATAAGGTGCTTTGGCCGCGTCGAGATCGCGTATAGTGCGCATCAGGGCAGGAAAAGAAGCCCTCCCATTCGCGCGGGGGCGCTGTGCATTCTGGATGGCCGGCAGTCCGTCAAAAGATAGGCTGACCGATGAAACATTTTCAATGATGAATCTGCGCTGGGCAGCGGTCCAAACACCATTAGAAGCCATAGATATCTGGCAGGGGAGTTCCTGGCTGCGGGCATATTTCGCTGCCCGGGTCAGGACTTTCCAGTTCACCACCGGTTCCCCGCCGCCGTGAAAGACCAGAGAATAATGGATTTGCCCCCGGGCCAGGGCATTGGCATGCACCCGGTCGATAACGGCTTTGGCCAGGTCAATATTCATATCCATCCGGGGGCCCTCCCCGCCGCGAGCATAGCAGTAGGTGCATCTGAGATTGCAGGCGTTCGTCATCATCAGTACGGCCATGGTCGGCTGGTGCGTTTCCGCGGGTATCCAGGCCGGGGGGCCGGGGGGATCGGGAGCCCAGAAGTCAGCCAGTTCCAGAAAGTCATCGATCTGTTCATCCGGCGCGAAATGGGGGGAGGTTGCTTCTTTGGCTTTTATGTAATCCACCAGGGCGGCATTGCCGATAAAGGCCAGACCGGGCAGAGGACGGTAGATAATAAACTTGTCACCGAAAGGGATACTATACCATTCCATTAAGGTCATCCTTTCTGGCGGCGGTCAAGTTAATCGCCGGATCGCTTCATACATGTTGTTGATAAACCATGATCCGTTGCCGCTGAGATAATATGAACCGGTTACCGGGTCCGGAGCCAGCCAGGCGGCTGCTTTCCAGTCATGCATAAGTATTTGCAGGCGCGGGTCGGTAAAAGCCTCGGGCTGGAACCGCCCTGCCGCCAGCGCCGTATTAAAAGACCGCAGCTCTTTTTCCTGATTATCTTCGATTCCTCCCATTATAACCGAATTACCCGATCCGGCGGCCATATATCCCTTAAAATCATGGTTGCGGTAGTGATAGCTGCCCAGGCATCCATTGGCGCTGCAGCCCAGCCCCAGCAAATCTTCCCCGCGCTGCGGGTAGGAGTAATAGCGGTTCTGGTCCCGTTGGCGTGAATAATGGTTAAAATGTGTTTTTTTATAGCCGTTCTGCAGTAATAGATGTTCAGCGGTTTGAAAAAGAAGGTATTCGCAAATATAGCCACGGATAGGGTCCCGGGAACGCTGCCGCCAGCCCTGGTTACGCCGGGAAGTCTGTAATTGATACAGAGAAAAACCGTCGATTCCGATAGCTATCAATTCTAGCAAGGTGTCGATAAAACCCTCAATACTCTCGCCGGGCAGGCCGAAGACGAGGTCGACGGAAACCACCATATCCATTTTTAAAGCAGCCTGTAGTTTGTCCAGGATGACCGCGCGGCTTTCCCGGCGGCCAATGGCGCTGCGGACCGTATCCTCCAGGGTCTGGACTCCCACATGCAGGCGCCGGATATTGTTTCGCAGCATCAGCTCCAGGGCTTCCGGATGGATACTGCTGCTGGTAGATTCCAATGCCCATTCAGTATCGGGATGAACGCCCAATTGATCCCGGCATGCCTGTATAAGACCCTCAAAATTATCCGGTGACAAAAAGAGCGGGGTGCCTCCCCCCAGATGAACGGTGCTGACCGGTTTTTGCTCTATAGGACCGAAGGTTTTCCAGTTGGTTATCTCATGAAGCAGGTTACGGATATAGATATCTTCGAGATGACGGTTCTTATCATTCAGGGGAAAGGAATAGCAATCGCAAAATCCGCATTTGCGGTCACAGAAGGGTATATGTATATAAACGGCCATGGCTGTAAGGTCTTCACAATGGCTTCCCAGCCGGCCGCAAAGTTTTTTTGTGGCAGTCTTGCTATCATCGAGCAAACCTTCCAGCACCCAGATAGGGGCTGGCAGTTCCCGGGGACCGGGTTTGAAGTGGGGTCGGGCTGCTTCCCATTGCAACTCCAGAGCGGTCCGGTCTATCCCTTTCGGAATGTGCTCCAGCCAATCGGAAATGGCCGGAGTGCTGCCCGGGGAAGTGAGGCGCGCAGGGTAGTCTGATTCAGGGGAGTTATCAATTAATGCTAGCGCGGCCCGACTGATCCAGGATTCGACCAGTATTTTAAACAGGCGGCAGCGAAAACCCGGAACCGAGTTTTCCGTATCGACCGGGTCCAGATAACAAAACTCCGGGCAGTTTCGTGAACAATGATAAATATTTATGCAATCTAAACAGCGTTTTGGAGTATGTACGGAACGCTTTCCCAGTTCAGCCATAAGAGAGGTATTGACCGAGAGCCCATCAGCGGGATCTTTTACTATAGCCAGACTGATATCATACCCGCTGCCGGTAAAAAAACAGCCAAGCAGACGATCAGGGGCACCGATATGTAGAGTCTGATTGAGGAAATGACAGTAAGGCCCATGGAACTCGTCGGGGCGGACCCCGGATAGGTTCAGGCTGCATCCCCGCCGGGCTGCTTCCTCTTCTGCAGCCAGGAAATAAGCAGCAAATGGTGAGGCGTCTTCCGGAGAGAAGCCCAAAAACCGATTGTTGCCAGCTCGATAAACCGGCTCAAAATGGATGTCTCTCACCCCCAATTCTCCAGCTAGATAGGTGACGATTTCAACCTGACGCCGCATGCTTTGTGGTGTAATAGTGACTCGTATCCTTGGGGAATGACCTTGGGATATCAACCGTTTAATGCTGCCCGCAACGATAGCCGAGGTTTTCTGGCCGTTCTTGAGGCGGCGCTGATCATCCTGAATGTCCGGGGAACCATCACATGAAATGCCGATCAAACTGTAAGTATCGCCCAACCAGTTCAGATGTTCTTCACTGAGCAGGCCATTGGTACCTACATAACCGGTCCAGTCCAATCCATATTGACGGGCGACGGCTTGTGATATACCGGTGGCCTGGACGAGGTTATCCCAGTATAAGGTCGGTTCGCCCTCCCCATGGACAGCAAAATTAAAGGGAAGCCCCTTGGCTGAGCAGTTGGCGGCGACCAGGCGTGCGGCGGTTTCGAGGAAGTGTGGGTCGAAAAGAGAGTTTCCTGCATGGGTCTGCCCCCGGGAATAACAATAGACACAGGAAGCATTGCATTCAAAACCCGGGGAAAAAATGAGGGCTTCCGGTAAAAAATCAGTCTGCTGCCAGCTTTGCCAGGAGTGGATAGTGTCCTCGGCGAGTTTTTCCAAGGGCATTGCCAGAGTTTCCCTCAGTGACGGGTCGGACCATTCATTGAAGGTCCAACCCCGTTCAAGATCCTCAGCCCGTGCAGCCGTGACAGTTGTCAGGTTTCCGGGGATATAAATCACCGCGTAATTGACGAAAGAATTTTTAAAAATAGGCAGAGTGGGGTGTATTTTACGATACAAGGATCCAGCCTTCTTTGCATGCTAATTAGGATACCAGTAATGACCTCCGCCAACCGATTCACAGTTGCATACACCAACACAGTTGCAAACATTATCAGTGCTGCAAACAGGCTGTGATGGGCCGACATTTTGACAGGAGCAGACTGGCTGAGCAGCCATGGTCCCCGGCACACAGTTGCAGGTGCAAACCGCGCCTTCCGGAATAGGCGTCCCGCAGGGCAGGGTATAGGTAGTCCAGGTTCCGGCCGCGTTCTTTACCTTGCACTGGGAGCCTTTAGAATTAGATTCGTTGGCTGCCAGATCCATTAACATGAGATAGGGGGTCCCTTCAGGAAGGGTCCAGAGGATTATGCGCTTATCCTTTCCTGCAGAGACCAGGGTTTCTCCATCAGGTGTTATGGCCAGGGCCAAAACGGTGTCAGTATGTCCATTCAGGGTTTTGAGCAGCTTGCCATCCGGAAATGACCAGAGATTGATAGTCGTATCCTTGCTGCCGGAGGCGAGGATCTTACCATCCGGACTGATAGCCAGTGAGGTAGCATGTTCGCTGTGCCCGCTCAGGGTTTTTTGCTGATCCCCGTTAGACAAATCAACTATTCGAATGATCTTTTCAGTAAAACTCGAAAAAGCGGCGCGATCTTCATCGGGGCTTACCACCATAGCGCTAACATTCATACCATCAGTAGTGAAAGATTTTTTGAGCTTACCTTCCGGGAATGACCACCGGTCAAACCTGCCGTTGAAACCTCCGGTAATCAGGGTATTGCCATCCTTGGATATGTATAATCCGGTTGGAGTATCTCTGCCTTCCAGCGTTTTTAATAGACTGCCGCCGGGCAGGGCCCAAATATCGATTTTACCATTGGCAGAGTTGCCGGAAACCAACAGGCCTTTGTTGGGACTGGAGGCCATTGGTACTACGCAATCGGCCTCCGCAACGGTCATGGATTGGGATAACTGACCGTCGTAGACAAACCAGATTTTTATGGTCCTGTCCGAGCCCCCTGAAACCAGGTAGCTACCATCATAATCAAAGACAACAGAGTCTACTGAATCGGTATGTCCCTGCATAGTTTTTAAATAGCCGCCTTCGGGTAATGACCATAGTTTGACAGTCTTATCGACACTGCAGGAGGCCAGGTAATTGCCGGCGGAGCTTATAGCCAGACCGGTTACTGAATCCTGATGGGCGAATATCTGCTGAGAGGTATCGATAGGTTTAATATTGGCGTGGTCCTGGGCATTAGTGTCGCTATCACCTATGCCGCAGCCGGCCAGGATGACAGGCATTGCTACTGCAGCACTAGCCGCAATGAAGCTGCGCCGATCCAGCTTCCAGGAAGAACCCTCTCGTTTAATGGCAAAGATCTGCGGTTCGTCCGCAGCCGGAGCAGGGCTCTCGCCAGGTTCACGCAATTCATTACCCGCAAGCAAGGCATCTTCGTCACGGTTACCTTTCACACCCGCGTCCCCCTTTTTAACATCACAATATTAGTTCCCGCCGTTGGCGGTATCAAGGGCTTCTCTATAATAATCCCGGCACTGCATACAGTTTTGACAGTCCTTGTTACAGTATAATGTATATTGGTAAAATTCAGCATCTATTTTTATGCTCTCTAACACTGACGCGGGGCCACCGCCGATCCGGTCAGGGGTCAGGGGGGAGCCGTCAATATACGCAGCCAGCACCTGGCGGTAGATATTCGGATCAGACAGGGTAACCCGGCCAGATAATTTCAGTTCGTCATATAGTCCCGCATACAGGTATAAATGCTGGGGGAGAACCCAGGCGCCGGTCAGACGTATCCAGGGAAAGCGCTCGAGCATTTCCTGGCATAGGGAAAGCGGGTGGGAATCTGCATAGCTCATCTCGTAAAAATGTTGGATCCGCAAAGGGCACCCGGGCAGACACGATTCGTTGACTATCAAACGAAGATTGCCGCTAAATGTCTGACGCAGCGCCGCAAGGGCCGGTAGGTCCCGAACGATTCGGCTGGCCGGGACCACAGCATCGAAAACTCCCCGCAGGGGCAGAAGCTGCTGGGGAGAAGCTATGTCCATCAGAGTGGATGCCGTCAGGCTAATCTCGGGGATAGCCTCCTTGATCCGGCAGGCCATGGTCAGATTGGTGATTGTAGCACCGCGCAGGTCAACTTTATTCATCAATTCTTTCAGCTGGTTGATCACCTGTTTTACCGCCGAATCCAGAGGCTGTTTCAACAAAATCGGATTTATCAGCACCGAACAGGGCAGGTGGGATGACCTTATAAAATCCTCGAGATAAACATCGGGCTGCGGCGGCCGGCCTGAACCCGGACCGCCCGGCAGAGGGAAGTAAACCTCTCGGGTCTCCCTGCCGAAATCATTTTTTAAATCTTTCCAGAAGCTTATGGGCTGATCTATGTATGGAATGACCCAGCGTTTAATCTTATCCTCTGGCGCAAGCCGGGTTTCGGTGCCGGGGGAGGGAACCCGGGCTGTAAGTTTTCTAAGGCTGCTGTCAAAAACACTATCGTTGCTGACCGTAAAACTGAAGGGCTGGATTCTCATACGCAGCAGGGCGGCAGACTTACACCCCCCGCTGCAGCTTCCGGCCCTTCGCCATGAACAATCCCGGCACTCTTTAAAAATGCCCAGGTCCCGGTAGGGCTGCAGGGTATTTCCCAGGACTTCCCGAACCTCGGCAGCAGTCAGGTGGTCTCCCAGGCTGCAATGACCAGTATGGGCCAGGGGGTAGCAGGAGATCATTGTGCCATCGGGAAGAATATCCGGAACCGGCCCACAGCAGGTCCCGATCAAGTTGCTTTCCTCGCCGAGGCTTTCCAGAAATCCTGAGGGGAACATACAGGGTACAAAACCGCAGTCAAAATCCACTTTGACCCCTGCCTGCCGGGCCTGCTCGACAAAAGCCGCCGTCTGTGCACCTACCTGCGGATATGACCGGGGGGAAAGACTCTTATTGTTTTGGACGGAACAGGGGTGGGCGAGACCTAGCCTTATGCTGGGTTTTAAACCATAGGTCTCAACCAGGTCGAGCAGGAAGTCGATATCGGAGCGGGGCGAATGAATGGTGAAACCGGGAATGACCTTTTTGCCCAGCTTGCGAAAGACTTCGAACTGCCGGGGTTCTCCCGCTAAAATCCGCTCCTGCAGCAAATTGCAGTTGACCAGCACTGAAAGGCGGTTACCTTGAATGCTTTCCAGGTAATCCAGGTTTTCATCAGATAACAGCCCGTTGGTAAATATCACCACGCGGAAACCTTCTGCCAGGCTGAGGTCAACCGCCCGGATAAAATCGGCATGGATTGAAGGCTCGCCTCCCAGCAATCGAACTTCGGGTATATTTGAGCGCTTCAGGAAATCGAGCACCCGTTCAAAAGTCGGCTGGTCCATGTTTTGAACTGCCAGTGGCAGTTCAGCCGGGATCTCTCGGGCAAAACAGAAGGAACATTGATTATTGCAGTTGAGAGTCATGATGATATTAGCCATTGGAATCCTCCCGGAGCAGCCATCCTTCATCTGCCCAGATCTGGAGCTGCTCCAGGGACCAATCCTGACAGCAGTCTCCCCGGCTTCTGATCACCGCTTTCATAACCGGGGCAGCCCGCTCCACACTATGACAGCGGGAGAGAAGATCCCAGAGCGCAGCCTCGGGATATTCCAGAAAAGACTGGCGGCCGCTCGCTGGGTCGATCAGCAGGATGCCGTTTTCCTCCACTGCCCAGGTCATACCTGGCCGGGAGATATAGCGATAACTAGCCTCAGACATCGATTCCACTCCAATCAGTCAATAGATCGCTGGGGTAAAAGACCAGTTTCTCTAGATCCTTGCGGCAGGCGCAAAGCATTTCGGCCTGGGAGCGGCAGCCGATGTCGTTCAGCAGCTGGCCTACCGTGATTATCCTAGTCTGGATGCAGAAGTCATCATAGACTTCCGGGCAGCCTGGGTAGGAATGGCTAACCCGGCATCCTCCCGCACAGCAGAATCGGGCTATACAATGTCCGCAGCGAAGGGGGTGGCCGCCTGTCAATGCTCTGACCCGGTCAATACTTTTATCATTGATGACCGGTTCACCCGGCTTATTTATATATCCATAGTTGAGGTCCAGTCCGCGCTGTACCCAATCATCCTCCAATAGGTAACAGCCGTTCACGCGGCCTTCTGGGGTAACAATAAGGGTATCCCGTCCCAGGGGGCAGAAGCAGTGACGCGGGCCGCTGCTGTCTGCTGCCGCATAAACCGGGGTGATGCCGGCGGAGCGCAGCAGATAGCTGGCATTAAGATAAGCGGCAGCGAAATACCAGGGGTCGGGAGCCTGCAGTCCTCCGGAATCATGGAGGGGGCTGGCTTGCATACTTTCAAAAGAAATGCTGGACGGATGAAAATTCTTAGCCAGCCAGGCGGCGATGGTATCCATTCGTCCTACGCTGTCCTGACTTACGCAGACCCGGAGGCAGAGTTCAGCTCCTGAGCGGCTTAAAGCCAGGATATTACGGGCAGCCAGGTCATAAGAACCCCCGCCTCCGGCCAAGGGCCGCTGGCGATTTTGGATATCCGGGGTGCCGTCCAGGGAAACAACGATGCTGTCTAAATAATCTGCGGCAAAGGTGCAGTACTTTTCATCAAAGCAGGCGTTGGTAGATACCTCGAAATGGGTTTTCAGCCCAAAGCGACCCGCCTGATAACGGGCCCGATGGACAGCGGCTTCGATGACCTGGGGTGCGCAAAATGGTTCGCCGCCAAAAAAATGGACTTCCAGTGTAGGCTTCTTGGCGTCTAGTGTAAGTTCCAGCATCCAGTCGACTGCTGCTGCCGCCAGATCCAAATCCATGGTTGTACCATCGCAGTTCTGTACAGCGCCAAAGTTGCAGTAAAGGCAGTTAAGGTTGCATTTTCTGGTGGTGATCAAGCCCAGGAATCGTGGCTTCAGGTTCCCTTGATGCGGGCCGGGAATATCTTGGGGGGTGTGATCGAGTAGATGAAACAATTCCAGAAGATCAGGCGTCTTACAAATGCTGACGCCCTCCTTAAGGGCAGCTGCCGCAGATTTATTCAAGAGTGCTGTAATACCATGCAAAGGCGCATGCAGCAGCCATTTGTCGGCTACTGGAACGGCAAAGACCGATTCCATTTAAAAAACCCCAACTTCCCCTATAAGTCCGGACTATTCCCGGGAACACAAACACCGATGCGGACCAGATCAAGAAAAAGGTTCCTGGTAAAGTCAAAGCTCTTTTCCTCATCCCAGGTCATATATTCAGCCAAATGGCCGGCGATTTCTGCCAGGGGCAGTATGCCATTGAACAGGTTGAATACATACAGGTTAGCACGATCCGTGGCAATAAGCCTTATATCCTGGTCTTTCCCCGGTTTGCGTGCAAAAATATATTCATCATCAACTGTTATGAATATTTCTTTTATGATCAGCGGCTTGACCTGTGCCATAGTTTCATCGGGCAGTTGGGGGAGATCTGCCAGGCTAAGCTGAGGCAGACCGGATAATTCATCAACAAGTGCTGATATTTGCCCGACCAGACTCTTAAAAAAACCGCGCCGGCTCGCCACCGGGCCGCCTGAGGAAGTGCGCCTGGATTTCATGATGATCCTTCCTATACATTTTTCTAAGCATTATATTAACAGGATGGAAAAACAAGTTTTTTTGAGTATAGCCTATTAAATTTCCGTTAACAATGGTCATAGCCAGCGTTGGTTGCCCCAGACCAATAGGATGCATCTGGGGAGCACTCGCGCCTCGTCACTCATAGCCGCATCGGTGGCGGCGATTTCTACCAGAGTGATAGTTCGCCAGGAGCTTGCCATAGATGTCACGGTCCGTTTCGGTGCATACCTGCAAAGTTCACGGACATCTCTGATGCAGTTCCCGGGTAACGGTAATCTAACGGGGTGATGATCACCAGCTTGAGTTGCGAAAGGTATTGAAATTATATGTTTGAGGGGCGACCAAAAGACGGGTTCTAATAGTATTGTTATGGAGACTACTTACTAGACTTGAACCCCTTATGCATTGCGGATAGGGTCAACTCCAGACCCAGGGCATAACCTGCCATGCAGTGGACGTCAAGCACCTTTTGATTGGAGTAGACCCTCCCCATTTGTTCTTGAAAGGCTTTAGCAAATTCGGGAATCAGGCGGGGGCAAAAGCGCAATTCTGTTCCGATATGGTGCAGACCTACGGTAGCATAAGGCAACGAGGGGATAACTGCTCTGGGCAGGTGAGTTTGTTCATTTTCCTGTAGTTCTACACCGGAAACCGGATCATCGATATTGGCCATGCGGTGTAGATACATGGTCCGGCTGCCGGTGAGAGCCTTGCCCCGATGCCGGAGGTTGATACCGGTATAGCGCTGGGCCAGGTGTTTGCTGGCGACTGGGGGAGCGCCAAAGGTATATATAACGATCTGTTCCGGTGCAAAACCGTAATGCTCTATGAGCCGCAAGGCAAATAATACTGCGATACCGCCCCCGAGGCTGTGACCGCATAGATAAAACAGAGCCCGATTCCGCTTCTCTTCCTGTTCCAATACCTCTAATAGAGTCTCAGTATTTTCCGATTGGCCAAAACTTATCAGCCCTGCCTGGGATTCCAAATGCTGTTCGAGGACGTACATGCCGTTATGCACCAGAAAATCCATGCCAGCTGCCCCTTCGGAAATCGGAAAAGACTGCAGACGAAAATCAAAGTCGCTTATCACATCAGCCAATGCATCAGTTCCCCGAAAAGCCAGGGCATATATCGTACGGTGGTCATGGGGACTCAGGGCAACCTCCTTTCTGGCCAGTAAGATCTGCAGGTTATCAACAAACATCTGGATACTTTCGAACCCAAGCGACTCCAAGGTATTTCTATAATTCTGCTGGCGCTGATAACTATCTTTAGCTATGGCTGCGGAAAGTGCGGCCAAACAGGGACTGAATTCATGGAAGGCCCCTTGGTGAGATCCCCATAGCGGATGTTTAAAAGTAGAAAACATTTTATCATCCCTCCTTTAAACTGCTGCGAATGGCAGTGCCTGACCCGGCCATATTTACGAGATCAACCCGAGGTACTGCCAATAGGGGATACTTAATAACAGCGAGATGATCACCAGCAGGGCGTAGAAAAAAGCCAGATTCCTGCCCTGGCGATGGCCGAATGCCCGGCCTTCGGTGCTGAAAAAGGCAGTAAGATATGTAGGGGATTGATTTCGGAAAAAGAACGGGTCGCAGGATAACATTACTGTCAGGAGAAGTATCCAGGGGTGAACTCCGGACTTTTGGACCAGTGGCAGGAGAAATATCATGATCAATGGAAACGCCAGGTCATCTCGAATTAAGAAACTGAACAATAGGCTTATTATTGCCAGAAAAACTATTAGCAGATAGGGTGAAGAAATCAAAGGATGACAATAATGAAGCAAAGCCATTGCTATAGCAGGGCTTAACCCGATCTTATAAGACAGGGAGGAAAAACTAAAGATGACCCCAATAAAAATAAAAAATGGCCAATCCAGGCTCTTCATGCTGTCAAAATCCAATACGCCGGTTAAAGCCAGAACAGCGAAACCGCTCAACATGATCCAAATATCATCGATATGGTGTAGACCTTGTAATGCCATCAGGCATATTACAGATAGGATAACCACTAAAACGATCTTCTCGTTGCGGGTCATTTTGCCGAGGATGTCAAGCTGATCGTTCAGAAACCGTTTGGGCAAGGACCCGGTGGTTGCTTCTTTCCTACAGAATATAGATGCCCAGATAAAGATCCCAAGCGTGAAGACCAACAGAGCAGGCAGCGCGTAAATAAACCATGCTGACCAATCAACCTTGACACCGGGAGGGAACAGGCCCAGAGCCACGATGTTGGTATAGCTGCCGGTCAAAACAAAGGGAGCGGTAAAGCCGAAAAACATGGTAGCCAGTAAAACCATGGCCGCAGTTCCGTGGCTCCGGTCGGGCAAATGCATAGCTTTGGCCAAACTATGGGCCAGGGGAGACGATATAGATACCTTGGCCTGGCGGGATGGCAATAAACAATTAACCAGCAGACCACCCGCTGCCAACCCCATCAATTGACCTATATAGCTTCGGGGAAAAAGCTTAACGATAAATAGCGACAATCGGTAGGCCAATCCAGAATTGGATACCGCGAGTCCCAAGGTCAGAATAAAGAGAAAACCTAACCAATAGGGATTGCTGAACCCGGCGAAGGCCTCCCGGGGAGTTGCCAAACCTAGTACTACCCAGGCCATAGCCATTAAGAGGGCTACCAAATAACCAGGTACTCGATTGAAGATCCACAGTATGATGGCAGCTACCGTAATGCCGGTAAACAACATACCTGGTCGCGACAGACCGGCCAGGGGTGTGCTTTCTGAGAAATAAGCCAGACTTCCTATTACCAAGAGTATCATTAATATGGAGCGGGGCAAGCCCTTGCCGGTTAGCATCAGCCGGGCATTTTGGGCCCAGGCTGCACTGCGGGCGGTAAAAAGCTGTTGTTGGGCCAGCTGGTACTGCCGATCACTCACTGAGCTGTCCGCCGGTTTCGAAAATAATTCACTGTTATCGGTCGTCGAGGATATGGCAAGTGCAGTGTGGAGATAATCCAGAGCATTTTGCCAATCGCCCAGCTGTTTGCACAGTGCTGCCGCCCGTTCATAAAGCGCGATCATTTGTTCATTGGAAAAGCGGTTGTCGCCGCTGGACAGTGCGGCCTCCAGTTTGGCCCAGGCCAGGTAGGGGCAAAGGTCAAGGCAGCTATCCAGGAATAGTATGAAGGTTTCATAATAGTTATATAAAAGCTCATTGGGGCAGGCTTCCAGCAGTTCGGGAAGTGAGCCCATGATAGCATCGTCCCGGGTGATTTCATCAATGTTTTGTGTAATAAGTTCCAATACCTCAGTCCAGCGGGAGTTCATTGAATAAAGCTGCAATATTTTGAGTAAAAGATCATGTGATTTAAAGAAGGCTACTGCGCTGGAGATCAGGGCTTCCTTTTCCATCGGGTATTCGCGGCTGTATATTTCGGCCAGGATACCCCGGTAAGCTGGATTAACCAAAGGCAAGCCAGCTTTATTCAGATGAATGATATGCGGGTAGTCATCGGCATACTTACTAAGCTCATCAATCGGCTTATGCGAATCGCAGTATTCGGCTATAAAATCCCATGATTCAGTAGGGACAACCGACTGAGCAAGAACAATATTGCGAACAATCGTGGGTAACTTGCCCAAATCCTCTGCCACCAGGTGCTGAGATATGCTGCGGGATTGGTGCAGGTTTTCATTGGTCTGGACCAGACGGCGGGATATAAGACGCAGCAAATACTGCGCTATGGAAGGATAAGTGTCTGCCATGCGCTTAAAGGTATAGTAATCGATTTGGTACAAATTCACGTCATCCAGGGCCAGAGCTACGGCAGAACGAGGCTCGCCAGTCAAAAGAGACATCTCCCCAAAGGTCTCGCCGCTCCCCAAGACCGCCAGGGAATACCGTGAGCCATCGCCGGCCACGGAAAGCAATTCGATATGTCCATCTAAAACTATGTACATATGGTCGCCGGCATCGCCCGCATTGAATAAAACCGATCCACCGGATAACGCTATTTCCTCCAGCCTTCCCAGGAGCCAAGCTTGTTCACTTATTGGTAAGCCTTGGAAAAGCTCGATGTCCTTGGCCGGCATCTTGGCATATTCCTGAGGATGATTAACCGCCGGCTTATCCAAAGTAATACCCCCAATAAACTATACGCCGAATAAATATTTCAGCTATTCTATATGGCTAAACCGCCTATACCCAATTATACATTTATCATTCCAGGCAAACAATAATTTTACATATATAATAGAAGAGAACAATTATAGGCATAAAAAAGATATGGAAAAGAAAATGGCTGAGAATCCGATTTGAGGCAATTTGCGGGGGGAGAAAAGCAACTATCGGGTAATTAAATGAAACACGGGGTTATAAGATTAGTGATTTAAAATTATATATTACTTACGGTTGCCCCAGGCCAATACATGCATCTGGGGAAGTACCCGCACCCCGTCACTCATAGTCGCATCGTTGGCCACGATCTCCACCAGTGAACGATATTTGGCCAGGAGATTGCCATCGGTATCACGGTCCGTTTCATTACATGCTTGCAGGGCCATTGGGATTTTCGGATATCTCTGATGCAATTCCTGTGCATACTGGTAATCCTCCAGGGTGAGGATCACCATCTTGAGCTGCACCTTGCCCGGATGCCGCATGAAGGGTTCCAGATCGAGGTCCTGCATATACATGCCCGAACTGGGAGGTTTAGGTGAAAGGCTGATCATATCCACATGGCGCAGGCAGTCCTGCCAGATGGAACCCTGGGTCTCCACCTGGATACTATAGCCGGAGGCACACAGTTCATGGATCAGTTCCCCCAGATCGTGTATGCAGGGATTTCCACCGGTGATGGTGACCGTCTTACAATGGGGGGCCAGGGAGCTTAGCTTCTTGACTATCGAGGGAGCCTTCATATGATTTACTTCCGGATCTTCAATTGCGTACAGGGTATCACACCAGCGACAGCGAAAATCACAGCCCGCCAGACGGACAAACATGGTCCGCTGTCCAATATTTATTCCCTCACCCTGAATGGTGGGGCCAATGATTTCAACTACCGGATACAATAACTTACACCTCCGGGTTGCCGCGAAAAATCATAGTGAAAAGGCGCGAAACAGTTGTTCCTAGATAGCTAATGCCAGCTATCAAATTAAAGTCTACCATGAAAAAGCCTTATTGATAAACATAAAATAAGACGAGCAATCAAATGTTTATGCAATGCTATTTGGGGTGGAAATGGCCGGCACTCTTGCACGGGTTGGGGAATTCCTATATAATAATTGATGCGTTGTCATAGGGCTGGCAGCGATTTGGCAGGCGCCCATAGCTCAGCAGGATAGAGCGACGGTTTCCTAAACCGCAGGCCGGGGGTTCGAATCCCTCTGGGCGCACCATATGATTGATACAGTCCCGTAAAGCGAGGGGCTTTTTTAAATGACCGCAGTAAACCAACAAGACCAGCAGCATATGACTGAGGCATTGCACCTGGCCCGGGAAGCTGGAGCCAGGGGAGAGGTACCGGTGGGAGCGGTGGTAGTCCAGAACGGTGAGGTGATCGCCGCAGCCGCCAACGAAAAGGAGCTGCGAAGCGACGCTACCGCCCATGCTGAGATGCTGGCCCTGCAAAGAGCGTCTGAAAGGTTAGGACACTGGCGCCTGAGCGAAGCTACCCTCTATGTGACGTTGGAGCCCTGTCCCATGTGTGCCGGTGCTATGATCCAGGCCCGTCTGGGCAGGCTGGTTTTCGGTGC
Organism: Deltaproteobacteria bacterium; assembly: GCA_050258735.1. Taxonomy (GTDB): domain Bacteria; phylum Bacillota; class Syntrophomonadia; order Syntrophomonadales; family Syntrophomonadaceae; genus Syntrophomonas_A. Next base: position 27,384 of record JBLMZJ010000113.1, read on the forward strand.
GGTCGATCCGAAAGCGGGAGCTGCCGGATCGGTGCTTGATATCCTGGACCACCCGGGGTTGAACCACCAGGTCAAGGTCAAATCCGGGGTGATGGCTGATGAATGCGGGCAGTTGCTAACAGAATTCTTCAGTACCAAGAGAGAATAGAATACCCGCGTACTTGTCATTGCGAGGAGCGCAGCGACGCGGCAATCTTGTGTACGGAAAATAAACGACAGAAGAAAACAAGTGAATAACCTACTATATTATACGGAGAGATGGCTGAGCTCGGTTTAAAGCGCCCGACTTAAGCAGAGAACCGAAAAGCCAGGCCGAAGGGCCGCAGGGTTTTCGAGTGAATCGCTTATCCGAACGCAAAGCGTCCGGGCATCATTAATTATTTCGCGGAGTGCGCGAAACAATAAACGACAGAAGAAAAAAATAAATAACCTTCTATATTTTACGGAGAGATGGCTGAGCTCGGTTTAAAGCGCACGACTCGAAATCGTGTGAGCCGTTCGTAGCGGCTCCGTGGGTTCGAATCCCACTCTCTCCGCCAGCGAAGATTTTACCGGCTTTCTAGCGATCAGGGGAGCCGGTTTTATTATTGCCAATAGGATATATATGGAATTTGCCGGTGTTTTGACGGTCAATAATAAAATGAATGATATTTGCCCAAATAAAAAGCCCCGAAGGGGCTAGGGTTTAATCATTTTAATATGTGCCTTGGTGATCGAATAATAACCAACATCTTCTCAGCGTCCACCAGGATACTTTACTCGGACTGACTCTACGCACCCAAATCAGTAACGCTAATTCCCGCTTCAACTAACATTTTCTGTATAGCCTTAACTGCAGTTTGTTTGCGGAAAGCTTCTTCTTTTATACCCCAATCTAGTTCATTATTAAATGCTTGGATTAATTTTGGGATAATCTTTAGGTAAATTTTTAGAACTAGTTCAATTGGGCTATAAAAAGTGATTTGATTATTAGAAGTTCTATGACTTAGCGTTGTATCGATCTCTGTAACTAAAAGCTCATCAATTTTAAAAACAATTACCTCTGTTTCGTTTTTAAGCTTAATTCCTATCTCCGAAAAAAGATTATGACAAGAAATCATTGCTTCTATGGGGGCCCTCTCCAAAATTCCCTGGCCTTGACCTATGAAATCGTTCTGTTCCCTTTCCGAATGGCTTGTTACTTTATCGCAATCGATTAAAATATAATTTTCATCACCCAACTGCAGTTCCGTTTTTACTTTACTCATCAACCAGTAAAAGAAGGATTTATCCAATTTTACGGGCTTAAAATCAAGCTCACCCCAGACCTTTTTATCGGCACCCTTAAATAGCTTGGACCTTACTCTGCCAAAACTAGTCTTTGATGTTGATACCATAACCCAAATAGTGTTATCAATTTCAACGAACAAGAATTCTGCGGGAATGGTTCTTACTGCGACGTCACGAGGCACCTGGGATAAGTATGCTTTTGATACACTTAAATAATCAACCTGAGCCTTAACAGGAAAATACCTTACATTCTTATCATTAATATTAATTTCAATAATTTTATTATCAGAATTATATGGCATCCACTTGTAGAAAAGTGATACCGACGTACCGTCTACATTCTCCTGGTATTCCTTGTCAAGCAAGGGCAAAATATCTTCCAAACAAGTATGATTCGTTAGTCTCCAACGTTCTACCCTAGCAGATGCATTAGAAAACAACTCCGTCACCCCTTACCCGTTGATTGTCTGACCACAGCTTTTGTTTTTGATAATATTTAATTGTGTGTCTACTATCCATATCAATACGGCAGAAGAGTAATCGCCAGAACGTATTGTTTTTACAAGACCAAGATGCAAGGATATCTATATCGCTATCATTGTTTATATCAGCATCCCTATTATGATCAACAACAAAAGTGAGGTTGCGGACAATATTTCCTGCTTGTATTGATAATGCTTGTCTTATAATGGGTTCCAATTTTATATAGAACCCATACTGAGTTTTTTCAATTAAGTTATTAATACTAGGGTTAAGAGTAAAAGAATCTTCAGGGAATGTATTAAAATCTAATATCCAAGCGTCGTTAGATAATAACCGTTTTCCGGGTTTTGTGAAAATACTGTTTATCTTTTCTATCTCTAGCCTAATCTCTATTGTTCGTTCAGGTTCTGATTCACTATTATCTAAATGAGAATTAAATTTTGTCATCCCTTCGCCAGTTATGAGATTTGTCATCCGTACTTTAATTCTTAATGGCTTGGAAAAGTAGGAAATGTATGTAAGCGCAAAATATAAAAGCAATGCACCAATGGTAATTAAACAATTATTGAGTAAATTGTGTACTGAGGTGTTTAATGAGGTATTTGGCGTACTCTGTTGCAATGCCAAAAAGATAATTATTAATTTTATTACTTCAATTATTATTTGAGTGAATGATTTCATTTTAAACTCCAGCAAGCAGCTTATTATCAAAAATAGGGCAATCTGCAATCACCCTATCATCTGCATCAGTCTCAAGAGTACCATTTACTTTGAGTTTGAAGGCTTGCCCGTTAAAACTAAAGGATATAGCCTCAATTTCAGAGTCCCATTCTTCGTTCAGTTCGATAATTATATCTAAAAGTTTTTTATTGTCCTTTGACCTAATAGCATTCGTTAGTTCTTCATTTATATAACCGAGACCGCTTTTGTCATAATGGGTTAATTCGACATCTAAGATATTTATATTGTAATGTTTAGCATTATAAATGATATCCCCCAAGGATCTCTGACGCATGTGAAATTCCCGAAGCTTAGACTCTCTAACATAACTAAGCCTATGGTTTTTATCAATCTTATTGGTATCAATGCCTACCAACCCACTAATTTGGTGTATCCCCGGAAGACTTTTATCCGCGAATCCTCTGCTTGTTTTCTCATATAAAAACAAGGATTTCATAACCCGCGCCTCCATAAAACATTCCTTCAATAAACTATGATTACATGATATATATTCCGATAATGATCCCTTTTATTCACTATATTATAGATTTTACCGGTTTGTCACATTTGACAAGACACCGTTAAGCTGAATAACTGGCAAATAAAACCACATATCATTTAAATTTGGCCTTATAGCTAGAATATTAATTTGATCAAGAAATTCCACGCGTAGCCCACCGCAAGAAGCGAACTAGTTTCGATTTTAGCAACTCAATAATAGCCAATCCAGCATTCAAAAGGTGGGCTTTTGAAATCTATTTCTCCAATCTCAAAACCTGGTTAAGCTTTTCAGATGCCTCCCGCTGCAGTTTCTCCCTAACGTGGGAATAGGTATCTGCCGTTAAGGTGATGGTACTATGGCCCAGGCGCTCACTTATAACCTTTAAATCCTCACCAAGTTCCAGAAGCATTGTAGCGTGCCCATGGCGCAGATCGTGAAATCGTATCTCGGGCAATTTAGCGGCCTTTATATCCTGCTTAAAATGGTGACTCACGAAATCCGGCTGCAAGGGCTCCCCAAGTTCATCACAGAACACCATGTTCTTAGGGTTATACTCTGGCTTTTCATCGTCTGGCAGGTCCTTGTGCAGGCCCTTCCACCTCATGTTATCCTGAGCCTGGTGCTTCTTCCAACCTTTTAAGGCATCAATAACAGCTGCAGGTAAGGGGACTGTTCTCCGGCTCTTTGTTGTCTTAGGATCTTGAAATATATGGCCGCCTTTAACTCTTACATATACCCTTCTTACGGTAAGAGTACCCTTAACCATATCTATATCCGGCCACTGCAAGCCAAGTATTTCCGCCCGCCTTAGTCCCGCTCCCCATGCAACCATATAAAGTGCAAATAGGCGAGTGTCCTTCACTTCGGAGGTTAATTAGAAAATGATAGTAATCAGCAATAATGCTTGATAAAATTTATGGCAATACATGGCCTGTGTAACGGTTCGGTTATGGGCGGGTCCAAGCCAGAATTAAAAGGGGGATAAGCTTTGAGATTGAAACAGAGCGAAAACATAATCAAAACTGTGAAAAAGATAATTTCTGGCCTGCGTTCAGGGATTTTAGACGAAGAATCAAAAATGACCGAAGAAGAGAGGATTAAAGAAGTCGAAGACAAATTGAGCGAGGCTTTATCTAATATAAGAAATTCATTTTGGTATTTCATTGGTTACGAAAACAACCCTAGTGGAAATGAAGAACATATTTTAAGGCTATTTGGGGATCTCGCAGAGTATTATCCTCAATATAATGATCAATTAATATGGCTGGCGGAAAGGAAAAGTAATACCCAAGCCATATTGTATGTTGGAGGGTTATTTTACAGATATCGGGGGGATTACAAAATGGCCTTGTTATACGATGAAAAACTGATCATTTATTATGAAAAAACCGGTCAAATAGAATGGTTAGAAAAAATAAGAAAACGAGTAGAAAAAACCAATAAGCTTTTTGCCCACTGAAATTGATTTAACATTTCCCATTCTGAAGAAACAGCTACTGGGATTTGAATCTGAAAATAATAAGACACTAAAATACGGGGAGAGGTAGTGGGAAGATGTCCGACAAGAAGCAGCTCAATTTGGCATTGCAGGGCGGTGGATCACACGGCGCTTTCACCTGGGGCGTACTGGACCGGCTATTAGAAGAAGAGGATCTTGAATTTGTGGGCGTTTCCGGTACTAGCGCCGGGGCGGTCAATGGTGCGTGCCTGGTTTACGGCCTCGCCGTCGGCGGTAACGTCTGCGCCCGGGAGATTCTGCATGAGTTTTGGAAAAAGAATTCGGATTCCCAGAAATGGTCGGTATTACAGCCATCTTACCTGGATAAAATGTTTAGTCGCGGCAACATTGAGTTCAATCCTTTTTTCAAGGCTTTTCACCGAATGACCACCAACCTGTCGCCCTACGAATGGAATCCGAACGGATACAATCCCTTACGCAGCCTTCTACTGGATGTGATCGACTTTAACATCATTCAGCAAAACAGCGATTATAAGCTGTTTCTGTCTGCGACCAACATCAGGACCTCAAAGATCCGGGTTTTCTCCAACCCGGAAATCACTGCTGATGCTGTCTGTGCTTCCGCATGCCTGCCGCGTCTGTTCCAGGCGGTAGATATCGACGGCGAACTATATTGGGATGGTGGCTATCTGGGTAATCCAGCCATGTTCCCGCTGTTCGAGAACACTAAGGTAAAGGATCTCATGCTGATCCAGATCGAAAACATCAACCTGGACAATCCCCCGAAGAAGATTGGCGAGATACTGGACCGGGCTCTCGACGTCAGCTTCAATTCCAGCCTGATGCGGGAGATGCGTGCAATCAACTTCGTCAGCCACATCATTGACCACGGTTTTGATGACGATGGCCGGCTGGTGCGAACCGATATCCACTATATTGGTACAGGTGACCTGATGAACAACTTCAACAACTCCAGTCGCATGAATGTCTCCTGGGATTGGCTGACCTTCCTGCGTGATGACGGACGCGCCAAAGCCGAGGTCTGGATCAAGGAAAACCTCGATAAAATAAACAAGCAGAGCACCTGCGATATCAACAATTTATTCATGTAAATATAAGAAGTACGGGGTAAAACCCGTCATGCCAGATGGCAGTCCAAAGTCGCGCGGGGTGACTGGGATGTTTATGCGAAGATTGGGCTTATGCCTTGCCCTCGGCAAACTAAAAACCCAGGGATTCTCCGACCAGGACAATCTTGATCCGGCCTTTAAAGACGGACTTGCTGGTAATGACCAGTTGACTCCAGGCGTCCTCCGAATCATTGGCGAGTTCGTCAAAAGAAGAGTAAGCCTGGTTAAATAACAAAAGGGTATGTGGTGCTGCGTAGGTTTTTGCCCGCAGGATCGCTGCTTCCAAATTGGGTACAACCTTGTTAATTCCGGCGATAACGATCACATATTTCGGACCAAAAGCCAGGGCGGCGACCCGGTTGCCAATACCATCAAGATTCACCAGTTCACCGGTGGCGGAGATGGCATTACTGCTCATCAAGTAATAATCTGCGCTTAAAGCCCGATGGGCAACCTTTTCCTTGGCCGGCCCGCCTTTTGCGTCATCGGGGTCCAGGAAATTGTAGTCAGCAATTTTTAATGCCTCCCGTAGTCCAAGTTCACGCAGGGTCGCCGACCCTCCGCAGGCAACCATACTATCTTTGGGGATCATCTCCATAACCTTTGTAACAGCATCAGCTTTGGACTCGCAATAAAAACCTTCCATTTGGCGCCTGGCGAATTCTGCAATCAGCTTTTGAGCCAACAAGGTACGGTAGCATTCTTTAGGTTTCAGGGTATCCATAATCTCCTCCTCAAGAATTGATTTTTTGACGGGCTCACCAATTTTAGCACGGTTGGAAAAGGCTAAAAAGCCTGTATTTTGTCCTGTTGCCTATGAGATAATAAAAATAGGGAGTATATATGCCTATGACTTTCCAATATCATGGCAACAACATAAAAAGGTTTCCCACTTAAAAGGGGCGGCATACTCAGGCTGGAGGAAGTATGGAAGATAACCAAACAACAATCAAGTCGATTGATGAATATATCGGGCAGTTTGCACCGGAGGTACAGGAAATCCTGAGGACTTTGCGGGGGGTTATAAAAGAGTCGGCACCGGAAGCGGAAGAAAAGATCAGTTACCAGATGCCGGCCTTTGCCCTGCATGGGATACTGGTTTACTTTGCGGCGTTTAAGAATCATATAGGATTCTACCCGACGGCCAGCGGGATCAGCGCATTCAAGGACGATTTATCCGGGTATAAAAGCGCAAAAGGATCGGTCCAGTTTCCATTGAGCAAACCGATTCCGTATGACCTCATAAGCAAGATAGTAAAATTCAGGGTTTCCGAGAACATTAAAAAAGAGGACTTAAAGCGGAAGAAATAAGACAAAGCCCTGTGTAGTATAGCACGTTTTGCGAACATGTGTTTGTAAAACGTGCTATACTTTTAGAAAAGGAACATTGTTAGGGGTGGTATTACGTGCCCCCAAAAAACAAAGAATTATCGATAATCCATTGTGACCTGGACGCTTTTTTTGCTTCAGTTGAACAGCGTGATGATCCGTCATTAAGAGGTAAACCGGTCATCATCGGGGGGAGCCCGGAGGCACGCGGGGTGGTTTCCACCTGTTCTTATGAGGCTCGGGCTTATGGAGTGAGATCGGCCATGCCTACCGCCGAGGCTTACCGGCTTTGCCCCCGGGGCGTGTTTCTGCCGGTCAACATGAAGAAATATATAGAAGTGTCCGGCCAGGTTTTCGATATCATGGCAGCCTATACCCCGCTGCTCGAACCGCTATCGATTGATGAGGCCTTCCTGGATGTCACCGGGTGTACGCGCTTATTTGGCTCGGCGGAAGACATAGGCAGGAGCATAAAAGCCCGGGTTTGCGATGAAATCGGGTTGAATATTTCAGTGGGGATCTCCCGCAATAAATATCTGGCTAAACTTGCTACTGAACTGGGGAAACCAAATGGGCTCAAGATAATTACCGAGGAAGAGGCGGTCCGGGTCCTTGCTCCGCTTCCGATATCTGACCTGTGGGGGGTAGGCCCCAAAACGCGGCAAGCCTTCGAGAAGCTTGGGATAATGACTATCGGGGATCTGCAGCAGGTCAGCATCAAAACCATTGAGAAACGAATGGGCCCGTCAGCGCGCGGGTATTGGGAAATAGCCCACGGTATCGATAACAGCATGGTCAAACCCGAGCACGAAACCAAATCAATAGGCCGGGAAACGACTTTCCCAAATGATGTTGGGGACGACCTCTTTCTGGATAGCATCCTCCTGGCATTCGCACAGATTATCGGCCGCCGGTTAAGGAAGGCCGAACTTACTGCGCAAACAATAACGTTAAAAGTTAGATATCCCGATTTTAAGACTGTTACCCGCAGCAAAACGATTTCTGGCCCAACCGATGCCGATATGATCATCTACCAAACCGGTGCAGATTTGTTTACCGAGTTGAGAAAACATAGCATTGGCCTGGTAAGATTGATCGGGCTTTCCGCCGGCAAACTGCGATATCGGGGTGATGTTTGTCAGGCTAGTCTTTTTCAGGCAGAAACTATTAGACCGGTCGATAAAGTGCTGGATTCCATTAAAGACCGTTTTGGAGAGAAAATAATAACCAGAGCGGAAACGCTCCTGATCGACAATGATGACTGAGCATTGCGGCTCTCAAAGCTTTATGAATATTGGATTCTTGTTTTCCCAGTCAATCGTCGAGTCCGAAGGAATTGTATCGATCAACAAGCTCCAACAATTGAGCAAGATCATCGATCATAAAATCTGCCCGGGCCTGTATGAGGGCCTTTTTGTCGCCCATGCCGTAAGTCACTCCGCAGGTTATCGTTCCTGCAGATTTTCCGGCTTGAACGTCCGTGCCGCTGTCCCCGATCATAATAACCGTCCCGGGAGCCAAATCCCATGCCCGTAAGGCCGTAAAAATGCCGTCCGGGTTGGGTTTTAGCCGGGTAACCGATTCCGGTCCGATGATCTGGTCAAAACAATCGATAACACCCAATCCTGCCAGGATCTTTCGGGAAACCGGCTCTGGCTTGTTGGTGACCAGTCCCATTTTTATAGCTGGTCGTTTTCGCTGCAGTTTTTTAAGAGTAGCTTCTACATTGGGATAGAGTTTGGTCTCGACCAAGGGGTTAGCTAAGTAATATTGCAGGTAAGCCGGCAGTGCCTTTGCAAGCAGGTCCGGGCCAGCGTAATTGAAGCTTCGGCGGATAAGCGCTTCCGCACCGTCACCCACATAGCTGATGATCTCATCCATAGGAAGCATAGGCTGATGAAACAACGCTAAGGTATGCTGGACGGCTCGGGTGATGTCCGCTCTGGAATCTATGATGACGCCGTCTAAATCGAACAGGAGACCCTCGATCGTAGCTATCCCTTCCTTCTTCCCCAGGCTGATGGCTCTTTAATATTATACGAAATATTAAGGAATAGTAAGGCTGAAGTCAGCATTGATATTGCCGGGGATTTCCGCTTAAGCGTCGGCAAACTGCGCTACGTGCCGAGGTTTGCGAGGCCAGTCTTTTCAGGATGAGAGTATCATTAAACCGGTCGATAAAGTCTGGATTCTATTTCTAATCTAATTTTAATCTTGTTCTAAGCCCCCTTTAAATTCTCAGTTCTATACTGATGCTGTAATATACTTCGAGGAGGAATAAACATGACCGCCAGCTTAGAATTGATCGAGATGTTAAGGGAACGCGCCCATGTCAGCTATGAAGAGGCCCGGGAGGCGCTGGAAAACTGTAATGATGACATTGTTGAGGCCCTGATCTACCTGGAGAAACAGGGCAAGATCAGAGCATCGGACCGGGAGACCAAGAAATCAGGTTTTATCGCAACCGTGAAGAAACTGGTTAAAGCCAGTTTCGTAACTAAATTCATTATCAGCAAAGATGGGGATACCATTATGAACGTGCCCTTGGCGATAGTGATAATCGTTACCCTCATAGTACCGCCCCTGGTCATCGTGGGTCTGTTGGCCGCCCTGTTTACCGGCTGTAGGATCCGCCTGGAAAAGCCCGGCTGCTCGGATATGAAGATCAATAAGACCTTTGATGATATGTCGTCTTTCTCCATAAAGGTGAGTGAGCAGGTAAAAGAGGTAATAAATCAGGCTTAAAGAAACCGGCGCGCTGACTCGCTTGCTCATTGAAGGGGAATATGCAAATATAGTGAACAAGAGACTATTGCATAAAAGAGTGTGTTAAATGGCTGGTGAACGGATTCTTATCATTGAGGATGAAGTGAAGATAGCCCGCTTTCTGGAACTGGAGCTTACCCATGAAGGCTATCAGGTAGAACTGATGCATGATGGTCGGCAGGGCCTGGAAAAGGCCACCAGCAGCGGTTTTGATCTGATCATCTTGGACGTGATGCTGCCTTCCTTGAATGGCATGGAGGTACTCAGGCGTCTGCGGCAGTCTGCCCAGACGCCTGTCATCATGCTTACCGCCAAGAATGACGTTACTGATATAGTAATGGGCCTGGACATCGGTGCTGATGATTATATGGTAAAGCCCTTTGCCATCGAGGAGTTGCTGGCCAGGATCCGCAAGGCCCTGAAACGCGGAAAGGCGCTGGCCGGGCATTCCCGTGCCATCGTTCTTGGTCCGCTGAAGATGGATCTGGATCAACGTACCGTGAGCCATAACGACGATATCATCGATCTGACCAAGAAAGAATTCGATCTGCTGAAGTACCTGGCGGAAAACCAGAACATAGTACTCAGCCGGGAAAAGATCATGGAAAATGTCTGGGGCTACAATTATTATGGCGACACCAATGTGGTTGACGTTTATATAAGTTATCTGCGGACCAAGATCGATGACCGCTGTCATAGCAAGCTCATTCATACCGTCAGAGGGGTGGGGTATGTCTTAAAGCATGAGTAAAGCAGGCGCATTGGCGAAAACGTTTAAAGATATAGTAAAAACGATTGCTTTAATAATGCTGCGAGTCATTAAATTTATATTCGTGCACCTTATCCGTCTGATCCGCGAGTTGTGGAACACTATCAACGAACGCCTGCGCTTCTCCATCACCTTTAAGATCACTGTCACCTACACCTTGATCTTTTCGTTAATTCTGATTCTGCTCATCGCGCTGCTGACCGGCACCTTTGCCGCTTTCCTGATCTATGAGACCGAGCGCTCCCTGCAAAAGGACAGTCTATATATAGCGGAGCTGATAAAAACCAACCCTGACCTTCCCGTCGCCCAGCTAAAAAAATGGGCCAACCTGGAAACGGTCGATATCATCTTATATGATGCGGAGTCGCGAGCCATCTTTACCATCGCCGGGAAAAACCCATTTCCCATTTCGATGGAACCGATAAGACTGTCTTCTACCATTACCCTGGATGAAAGCCTGCATTATACCAGAGCGGTCCCGCCTCGTAACGGGGTCAGTAAGATCGAGCTGGCCCAGCCCTTGTATGAAAAGACCATCTACCTGGCCGCACTGGCAGTATCCCTGGGTCTGGCCTTCCTCTTGGCTATCTTACTTACCATTCTCATTGGTTCCCGGGCCAGCCGAAAAATGCTGCAACCGGTATATGATATGACCAATACGGTCCGCTCCATATCCGGGGGGGACCTCTCCACCCGCCTGGATGTGGTGGATTCCCATGATGAACTCAAGGATCTGGCGATAACCTTCAATGAGATGCTGGACCGGATCCAATCTTCTTTCGATCAGCAAAACGTCTTTGTTTCCAATGCCTCACACGAATTAAGGACCCCCATAGCAGTGATCCAGGGTTACGCCAACCTGCTCCAGCGCTGGGGCAAAGAAGATAAAGCCGTCCTGGATGAGTCCATTGATGCCATCAAGAGCGAATCCGATTTTATGATGGAATTAGCCGAGAAGCTGCTATTTCTGGCCAGTGCGGATAAGACCGATCAAGCCCTGCAGAAGGCGCCCTTTGCTCTGGAAGAACTTATCGAAGAGATATTGAAGGAAACGCGGCTAATCGATACCGAGCATGTTATCATAAATGATATGAATGAAGGGGTTTTGATCAACGGCGACCGCAGCTTGATCAAGCAAGCCTTGCGAGTATTTCTGGATAATAGTATCAAGTATACCCCCGCCTCGGGTTCAATAAAATTAAACAGCCGGGCAGTAGACAAAAAAGCCTTCATAACCATCGATGATACCGGGATGGGTATAGCCAAAGAAGATCTGCCCTATATTTTTAACCGTTTTTACAAAAGCGATAAGGCCCGGACCAGAGAAAACGGCGGCGCCGGGTTGGGCCTCTCCATTGCCAAGCTTATAATCGAAAAACACCAGGGTAAGATTCACGTTGACAGCAGCCCCGGTCAGGGGACCCGGGTTTTGATCATGCTGCCCGGTATTAGAAATGAAAATCGGAAATATGATTAAACAGTGTCACGATTTGCTCGGGTTGATTGTCTTAAAATAATGTAGCGCGGCGGATCAAGGCCAATTTTCAGCAACAGTGGCTAAAGCTGCCCAACTGGAGTAGAATATATGCTCGGAAGATAATCATTTGTTAAGCGGGAGGAGCAACGCGAATGTCTTTACTGGAAGCTATAGTTTTAGGGTTAGTGCAGGGGCTGGGAGAGTTTCTGCCTATCTCCAGCTCGGCCCATTTGGTGCTGGTCCCCTGGCTGTTTAAATGGCCTGATCCCGGATTGACCTTTGATGTAGCCCTGCACATCGGGACCCTGATCGCGGTGATAGCATACTTCTGGAAGGACTGGGTAAGGCTCATCGTGGGCGGTTTGACCGATGTTCATGGGATTGAGGGGCGCCGGTTCTGGTTCCTGGTTATAGCTACCATTCCCGGGGCGGTCGGGGGGTTTCTGTTGGAGAATTATGCGGAAACTGTTTTTCGAACTCCCATGCTGATTGCCATCATGCTGATCATAATGGGTATCATTCTCTACTGGGCCGACCGCAAGGCGACCAAGGCAGCCGAAATCGAAGAGTTGGGGCTAAAAGAGAGCCTGCTCATAGGTGTTTCTCAGGTGCTGGCGGTGATACCCGGCGTATCCCGGTCCGGTATCACCATGACCACCGGGTTACTCACCGGGCTGACCCGGGAAGGCGCCGCGCGTTTTTCATTCCTGCTATCCACACCTATCATTTTCGGGGCAGCGCTGGTCAAATTGCCCGAACTGGCGGCCAATCCATCGTTGGTTGACCTTAATTTCATGGTAGGGATGCTGGTAGCATGCGTTACAGGGCTACTCAGCATCGGTTTCCTGCTGCGTTATGTTCAGACCAAAAACTTTCTGCCCTTTGCTTGGTATCGGTTCATCTTAGGCGCAGTGATAATCCTGGTGGCATTGATCCGTTAGCAGGATCAATAGATTACAAAAAAGCGGCTTCTATCAGGAAGCCGCTTTTTGTATCTGAAGATTTACGATAGTATTATTGTCTCCAGCCCTGGTTGCCGTGGGAAAGCTTCATATTGGACGTGATATCGGTCTTGATAGGTCCGACTACAGCAGGGGAGGGGAAAACAATGGGGCCGATCGGCGTTTCGGTGACCTGCTGCATGACGGCCCGCCATTCCGCAAGTTCCGGAGCGGGAGACGGGGAGTCGCTCGAGGGATCGATGGTCTGCTCCAAACACAGATCGGTGCACTCATGCAGCCACATGGCCACACGGCATAACGACACGCTTGCCGAATAAGCCCCGCCCGTGATCATCGATTGCTTGATAGCCTGCAGTGTTCCCAGGGCCAGGATGAAGCCCGGGATATAATCCAGGGGGACGCCGTTCAGATTCTTCGGCTTCTCCTGTGAACCATTGCGGATGCTCAGGCCGGTGATGTCTTCGGCCAGCGGGGCCCAACCCGGGCGTTCCCTCCAGATGGTGTCGCTGAAGCACCGCATCGAGGCATATACCACATGGGGATTCAATTCCAGGATCCCGGCTTCGGAGAGACCGAACCGGTCGAAAGCGCCATCCTGGTAGGAGTACACGACCACATCGGCCTGGGTGATCAATGACTTGACCTTTTCCAGTTCAGCGGGCTTATTCATATCGAGGTCGATGGCATGTTTGCCGGCCCAACCGTCCAGTTCCAGAAAAGACTGCTCTTGCCTGTCAAAACCGCCCCTCCGGACCAATAGTACGTCGGCACCGTATTCAGCCAGCAGGCGAGTGCAGGCCGGTCCGGCAATTATGTGGGTCAGGTCCAGCACCTTTATTCCCGCCAGCGGACCCTGACCGGAGATAAGTTCGGGATACTGCTTGGGGCTGCCGCCGGGTCCGATCTGCTGGAGCTTGATCAGCGGCATGGCAGACAGCGCCTGGCCCACCGGAGTACTTTCCCACTCGCTGCGATTCCTCAGTATACAGCCGCAGGCGCCGCTGGAAAAGGCCAGCTCTTCTAGTTCGGCTGCTTCCAGCCCGCCGACCAGTCCCCGCAGCATGGCCCGGTCCTGTCCGCCGGAGTTCATAGTAAATTCATCGGCCGGTTTATCGATCTTCAGTGCTTTGACCACTTTGGTCTTCTGGCTCTCGTAGTACACATGGAAAGAAAAATAGCGTTCATCGCGCGTTTTGTATTTATATGAAGATCCATTGAAGGCGTTATTGACCTGCAAACACGAGCCAAAGCGCTGCAAGGAAAAAGCCTCATCGGGAGAATCGACGAAAAACAGTCGGACCGCCTGGAACCCGGCGATCATATAGTCGCAGTAGATCTTTTCAGTCAGGTCGACCGGGTAATGGCGCAGACGGGCGATGTCAGACAGTACTGTAGTGCAGGCGGCCAAAGCTGCTGCGGCGGCCGGGGTCTGGAGTATCCTTTCTTCCTTGAATAGCTTAATAACCGCGCTAAGGCGGCGGAATAAGAGAATGATCTTGTATTTGGGGAAGGAGTTATTGGTAAAGCAGGCCAAAAACATCTGGCGTGCCCGCTGCGGATCGCTGCAGAAGACTACCGGATTGGTTGGTTCGATTTCGGCATTGGCGGTCAGCGAATCAAAGCAACAGAAGCTCTGTGCGGCCTTCTTCTTAAGGGTATGGTTGATTTTATAGGAACCATACAGATAAGCCAATAAGACCAGCAGGACCAGTAACCCGAGGATCATTCCATCTCCTGACATCAGCGACCATCTCCCGTCCCAAAAATAATTTGCCGGCGTATAATACGTTTCCATTGTACCTTATCAACTGGAAAGAAACTACCGGAATGATCAAATAAAGGAACATTAACATCTTTGTAGAATTCTATATACACGCTAATCAAATCCGGAGGGGTGAGGCTGATGCAGTACCCGGACCTGTTTAAGGTCTTCGAGGAGACCATGGACTCCTTTAAGGGCCTGCTCATTATCGACCGCGAGGGAAAGATCGTCTCTATTACCCGCAACTACGCAGAATTTCTGGGCTTCAATGACCCGGCTGACGTATTGGGACTTGACGTAGAAGAAGTAATACCCAACACCCGGATGATGGACGTCATACAAACCGGCGTCCCTGATCTGGCCGATGTTTGGAACATTCACGGGGAAACTCTCATTATCAACCGCATGCCGCTGAAGATCGGCGGTGAGATCGTAGGGGCGCTGGCCTTCGCGGTCTTTCAGGATCAGCAGGAAGCTCTGGAATTTGCCCTGCGTTTTGCCCGAAACGGAGCTTCTCCAAGTGGTCCTGATGCCCGCCAGAGTTGGAAAGCCAAGTACTCCGTTAAAAGCATCATTGGGGTCAGTCAGGCAGTAAACAGCATAAAACGCCAGATAAGAATGGTAGCCGATGCCGAATGCCCGGTATTGATCAACGGTGAGACCGGGACCGGCAAAGAACTGGTCGCCCACGCCCTGCACAACGAGAGCCGGCGCAAGGACCAACCCTTTGTTCGCGTAAATTGCGCGAGCATCCCCGAGGCCCTGTGGGAGAGCGAGCTTTTTGGATACGAGGAAGGCGCCTTTACTGGTGCCCGGCGGGGCGGAAAACTGGGCAAGTTCGAGATCGCAGACCGGGGGACCATATTTCTCGACGAGATCGGTGAAATGCCGCTGGCGGCCCAGGCCAAGCTGCTGCGTGTACTGCAGGAAATGGAGATCGAAAGGGTGGGGAGCGAAAAGCTGCGGCGGGTGGACGTAAGGTTGTTAGCTGCAACTAACCGGGATCTCCGGGCTTTTGTCAAGGCCAAAACCTTCCGGGAAGATCTTTTCTATCGCCTGGCGGTTTTTGAGATAAATATGACCCCTCTGCGGGAGCGGCGGGAGGATATCTCTCTGCTGGCCCGGCATATCACGCAGAAGATAGCTTTTCACCAGGGCTTCGAAATAAAGGGTCTGGATGAATCGGCATTGAGGATTCTCCAGCAATATGAATGGCCCGGCAACGTGCGGGAATTGACCAACACTCTGGAACGGGCGTGCCTGATCAAGCGTGCCGGTACCCTGGATCTGGATACCTTGAAAGCGGTCAAACCCGAGATAGCCGATATCATTGTCCCAGTTGAGGATAGGATCGACGTGCGTTTCCACTTGAAACGCATATTGCGCCAGAGTGAACGGACTGCCATCATCGAGGCCCTGCTCACTGCTGGCGGCAGCCGGACGGTAGCTGCCGAAAGCCTGGGGATCCACCGCACCTCTCTCTATCAGAAGATGAGGGAATTGGATATTGACCTGGCTGATGTCGATGAGATTATACACCGAAATGAATTAAACGTAGATTGACATATACAACGGACAAGCCTGACCGAAAAAACAGGAGATTGCATTCCCCGTACAATAGCATTTAGGCATCTGGCCCGGACCTGGCACCGATTTTGCAATTTATTGGAGCGTTATCCAATAAATCAAAGGGAGGTCTGTAAATGTCTAACATGCTGGAACGAGTAAAATCCTGGGATCCTCATGAGATCGCGGCGAGGCCCGCAGTACAACAATTGTGGGATAAGGGGCTCCTCTGGTCTCTCGCCCACCGCCGTTCATTCAAATATCCCATGGGTGTTCCCATTCCCAATGATGATTTTTTCAATTATGAACCCAGGGAAATGGTACCCATAACTGACGAAGAGATTGCCATCATGTGCTGGTGCGCGGCCGGAACCAACGGTATAATTCGCAATGACCTCAGTTTCAAACAGGGCGCGGTCATCCATCCCTGGTTCGAAGGCCGGGTCTTCCCCAGTGCCTGCAACGTATGGACAACCCACCTGGTGTTTTTCAACGATGAAGGCACTTACCGCTATATCCCCCATGTACCCACCCAGCCGGTGGAGATCGAAACCAAGGATGATATCTGGAAGATATTCCAGGCCTTCAAAGACGGGCTGGTCCAGATCAACGATCAACCGCTGAGGATCCAGGGAGAAAGCCCGCTGGCCTGGAAACTGAACACCCCCTTTATATTTAAACCGGGCACGGTCGTATTCCTGCCGGTTACCGACCTAACCTTCGAGTTCCTCAATCTGCTTTTCCACATCTACGATCAAGAAAAATCCATCGTTGTTGATGATCTGAGCGGTGGTTTTGACATCGCCGGGGTGGAAAAATGGGTCAAGGATGGAACTCTTAATGGACTACACACTCCGCTTTCCTATATCGAGACCCAGGTCCCAGCCGTGGTCTATTCGGCCGGTGCCTTTATGATCCAGAACCTGTGCATGGCCCAGGCCGCCCTGGGATTGGGAGGTTATCCACTGGGGGGTTATACCACCCTCATCCTGTTTGGTGGAACGCCTTTCCTGAAGGGATTGGGCTTCCAGTATGCCAGTGATAAGAAAGGCTTCCCCTACCCGGTCGGGATACCCGGACACTTCCACGGCCACATACCACCCTTTATGACCATTGAAGAAGCGGTCCGCGATCTGTGGGAGGTAAGGTTCAAGCCCGACTATGGCCGCTACAGTCCGACGGTAAAAGAAGGACAGAAGGTCATGTACAAAGGCATGTTCCCCGAAGAACGCGAGGTGCACCGTCCCTTCAAGGAAGAGCTGGAATACGCGCAGAAGGTTATGCCCTACTCCGAAAAGACCCTGGAGATGGTAATCGCCACCGCGGAATACCTGTATAACAAATATGGCCGGCTGCCAGCCCTGGGCGATCCCTTTATTGCTCCGACCATGGTCAATATCTCCCATGTTGATGTGAAATTCTACGAGAAATACGCCAAGGAAGGCAGCATCTGGCAGGATCACTACGATCACTTCAAAACCTGGCATAACGGCTACGAGCCGAAATAATAACAGGGGGCAATAGACATGGCAGTAATCAAAGCTCCGGTCGGAGACATGATCCTATCCATGGAAGATGTTACGATAGAAGACCGCAAGCTTATCGTCAAAGGCAAAATGGGACTCTGGGAATCCCGCGTAGTGGTTGGGGAAAAAGAGGCCTGGGAGGTAGGAAAACTCCTGATGAAAGGAAGCGTTATCGGATATTTTCTTTCACTGCCCTTCAAGGCTATGTTTGGAAAGCTGAAAGAGGAAGAGCAAACCGAGACCAAGCTGACTGTCTAAGGGAGGTGGTTATTTGCATCTCACTGAAGAAGAGAAAGCCATACTTGACGGAAATCATGGCCAGGTCAAGCAAAAGGCCATGCAGACCCTGGTGAAATACGGAGAGACCTTTGGCGCCGAAAGATTGGCTCCCATCACGCGCGGGCACGTGGTGATGCCGGCAGGGGCCTCCTTTATTCCTTCCCAGCTTGAGATACTGGAGTCCCTGGTGGGAGACGGACTCAAGTTTGCGGTTCCCACCAGCATAAACCCCCGCCCCTTCGAGCAATCGCGCCCGGGGGTCGTCGCTAAAATGATCTATAACCGCCAGGAACAGTTCGAAAAGCTCCAGAATGCCCTGGGGGTGATACCGTGCTATACCTGCGCACCATACCTGGGCGATAATGTACCCGGTGAGGGCGAGATCCTTGGCTGGGCTGAATCCAGCGCGGTGGTGTTCGCCAACTCCGTTATCGGGGCCAGGACCAACCGCAACTCATCGATGGTGGAGATATGTTCCTCCATCCTGGCACGTACCCCGGAATTTGGGCTTTTATTAGACGAGAACCGCAAAGCGGATTATTTGGTCGAGGTGGACGTATCTGAACTGCACTATTCTCTGATCGGATTCTGCGTGGGTTCGCAGGTAGGGGAGAAGGTCCCCTACTATACCGGGCTGCCCGGGGAAATCAGCTGGGGCGATCTGAAGGATATGGGCGCGGCATCGGCGGCTTCCGGGGCAGTAGGGCTCTATCATGTGGAAAACGTAACACCTGAGGCGGTCAAACAGGGCCGCTCATTATTAAAAGAGGGCTGTCCGACCATAAAGGTGACCGACACGGACATTAAGGCGATCCGGGAGCGTTTGGGCCTGCCGGGTCAGCCGAATCTGATCATCATCGGCTGCCCGCATCTTACCCTGGAGCAGTTGTCGATCTGGTCTCAGAGGATAGACCGGCCGGTTGCGACTGAGACCTGGCTGGTGACCGCACCCAGCATCCTGCAGCGTTTCCGGGAGACTGCGGGATACGAAGCATTGACCCGCAAGAAGGTGCGTTTAATGACACTGTGCTCTCTGGCCTTTATGGATTCCCCGCATCTAAAGAGACTCCGGGTCCTGACCAACTCCGGCAAGCTGGCCTATTATACCGATGCCTATCTGGGAACTGACGGAGATTGTCTGCAGGCTATGTATGGAAAGGGGAGATGAAGATGGCTGAACTCAAAGGGCGGGCCGTGGTCAAAGGAAGCGTCAAGGCGCCCGCCATGGTCGCCTCGCAACCCTTCAACATGCTGGCCAGTTTCAGCAAGGCCTTGATCTTCCGAAAAAAGAAGGGCCTGGTCGGGGATAAGAACCATCCTTTTCTCGGACGTGATGTAAAGGGCAAGATCATGGTCATCCCGCAGACCGTTGGCTCCACCACCGGGGGATTGGTACTGGTGGAGATCCTGCGCAGGGGTATCGGGCCGGCCGGGATAGTATGTGAATGCGCTGATTCGCTTATGGCCTCCGGGGGCATCCTGGCTGAGGTCTGGTGTAACATAAAGATGCCGATCATCGACGGCATCCCCTTCAGTGAACTTCAGAAGATCCAGGATGGCAGCATGATAGAAATGCGGGAAGACGGAACAGTAACCTGGTAAAGAATTTACCTCTGATAGAATCAACGGGGACTTGCCATGGCAAGTCCCCATTTTTATCTTGTTATTTGATCTCCGCCTTCTTCAGGATCTGCGCCGTCTTATATAATCGATCCTGGCCAGTGTACGGTTGATGCCCCGGGTGTATTTGATGCGGGGATAGCCGAAGATGACCATGATACCGTGGTTATTATCGGTCGGGATATTATACTTCGTATTGAGTTGGGTCTTGTACTTCATTACCGGCCCTACCGTCCCGATCATGCAGGTGCCCAACCCCAGTGATTCAGCAGCCAGCATAGCATAGGTCCCGGTGACGGCGAAATCTACGGGATCTGATGTAGGAGCAGCGTGAAAATACATGGCCAGCGGAGCGCCGTAAAGCAGCCAGTCCTGACCGATAGCCAACTTGCCGGCAAAAAAATCAGGGAGGGGAGCGGCAAATGATTTCATAAGATCGGTCACTTCCTTGCCCATGAACGGCCGCATAAGGGTCAGCATCCAGGGCGAAAAGAACCACTTCTTGGCCTGATATACTTCAATGACATCCCTGGCAAATTCGCGCACCGCAGCAAACCCATCCAGCACCAGGACCTCCACTTCCGAGGGGGGCAAGCCCATAGGAGCGGTTGCCACAGTATCCAGTATCTTTTGTATTAGTTCGGGGTCCACTTCGCTGTCCTTAAAAGTCCGGCAGCTGCGCCGATTCTGCAGCATGGCCAAAAACTGTTCATAACCGGCCCGATCTTCTTTAGGGGGCAGCTTGAACAGGTCATGGGGATGCAGTTCGCGGCCTTCTACAGTGATGCACATCTTCGGGCAAACCGCCGCGCACTGTCCACACCCGATACAACCGAAAAGAATGGTCTGGTCGATCTTGACCCGGCCATCTTCAAGATACAAGGGCATCCCCTTACACACCTCGACACATAGCCCGCAGGTATTGCATACCGTATAGTCGATCCTTACCTCGGCAGTACCTTTAGCTCTGCGCGTATTTACCGGCATTGGCAAACCCTCCTCTCCTTTTCTAAACGATAAAACCTATTTGGCGAATCCATGCCATAACATAGGCCATAAACGTCTAAGTTGGTTATCGGCCTCTTCTGCACTGTAGAACATCAGCCACTGGACATAACCTTCCTTGAGCATGATAAAAGCATTAAGGAGGTCGTCCACCGGCGCTGCCTTTATTTCTCCCCGCTTCACTGCGGAGGTCAGGCGATCGGTGATTCTGCCCAGTATAATAGTTTCCTCCGCCATGCAGTCCGCGATGGTCCGTTCCTTGAAATCGGGAGGAGGAAACATCAGCATCCGAGCCCAAAGAAAATAAGTCTCGGGGCGTTCTTTGAAATACTGGCCATAACCCCGGATCAAGCCGAGAAACTGTTCTTCGATGTTTTTTCCGTGAACCTCTTCGAGAAGGCCTTCCATCAGCGTACGGTATTCACTTAGAAGATCTCCCCAGATCTCCAGCAGCAGTTGTTCTTTACTGGGAAAATGCCCGTAGATAGAGGGAGTTTTTATACCTACCGTGCCCGCTATCTCCGACAAAGCCGTTCCCTCGTAACCCTTTTCCGCGAATAAGTGCAGTGCGGTTTCTTTGATTTTGGCTCTGGTCATAGCAATACTCCTTAAAGTTATTGCGCAATCTAACTAACGTTAGTTAGATTGTAGGATAACTAGTGTAACGAGTCAAGTTGATTTAAGCCGCTATCTTTATAGTCCGTTCTCCCTTCATTGTACGGACAGATAATTCTAAAATTTTGGAAACCAGGGAATGGCCGTTTTGATGGAAAACCCCTGCTCACAGTCTGGCGGGAGATGCTATATAATTAGAGAAACTTAATGGCCGGTTCGAGGCATTACAGTTCTTGCAGTTCCTCGCCGGGGCATCAACAATGGTAGAGGTGTTTTTATTGTGGGTTTTTGGACAGTAGTATTCTTCCTGATGTGTGGGATTATCTTTTACGTAGGGTGGCGGGGCCACCAGGCCTTCCGCGGCGTCTTGAAGCCCAGGCAAATCATCTTGTACTGGGTAGTCTACGCCTTTTTTACTTCTTCATTTGTTCTGGCGGAAAGGCTTGGCTTGAGTGACGGAGTTCTTAATGAGGGGCTTTCCTGGCTGGGGGGGTATTCGCTGGCCTTCATTTATTATGCCTTCCTTCTCCTGGTTTTGATCGATATTATAAGACTGGCCGACCGCTGGTGGAGCATCATTCCCCACCGGATCAAACATGCGCCGGCTGAGGTCGGCCTATTCGTACTGGTCATTTTGGCTGGATTGCTCGGCTACGGTACCTGGAATGCCTTTCACCCGGTATATGTGAACTATGATATTTATATAACCAAAGATGGCGGCCCCATCAATAATGTCCACGCGGTTATGGTATCTGACCTCCATCTCGGTGTCATAGTCAATAAAAGCCGTTTGGAGAAGCTGGTCACCAGTATCAATTCGCGGCACCCTGATATAGTATTCCTGGTAGGGGATGTGGTGGATGAAAACAGGAAACCATTTGTAGAAGAAAACATGGCCGATGTACTTGGCCAGATCAAGCCCCCGCTGGGGGTTTATATGGTCACCGGCAATCACGACGGACATGGAGAGGATGTGACATCCTATCTGAAAGCAGCGGGGGTAAAGCTGCTGTCTGATCAGAACTGTTTGGTAGGTGACAGCTTTTATCTGGTGGGCCGGAGCACCCGCCAGCATGGGGTGGATCCCGGAGATCGTCCCGCCCTGGCCGAGGTGATGAAGGGAATCGACATTAAGCGTCCCATCATCCTCCTGGACCATAACCCGGCCAACCTGGATGATGCACAGAACAACAAAGTCGATCTGCAGTTGTCCGGGCATACTCACCAGGGCCAACTGTTTCCTAACAACTATATTACCGGCAGTATCTACGATATCGATTGGGGCTATTTGAAGAAATGCGATCTGCAGGTGGTAGTTTCCACCGGCTTCGGAACCTGGGGGCCGCCGATCCGGATCGGGAATACCCCGGAGATAGTCGACCTGCATATCCGGTTTAGAAGATAGAACGGTGATAGCCCTGTTATCAATCCGTTTCCGTACTGGGGGGTCAACGTAGGGGTGGCCATATCCACCCGCTAAATACTGTGAGAACCCGGTTTGTTCTTTATAGATTGTGCAACAGTTCCGCCATGGACCAACAACAAGAAGCGGTCTTCATCAATCTTGCCTATAATGTGATAACCGTCGTAAAGAGATATCGAAATCACACTGTCCAGGGGTATTTCGAATGATTCCCACCAGCTTTCCTGTTTCGTGGATCCCCAGACATCTCCCACCAGATGTTCTCGATCGATCCCCGTTATACTAGTCATGAGTAATCCATTCTTGCGATCATCCTGCAGGCACTGATCGAAGAGGCTTGATATCTCCTGGCCGGAGCCTTCAATAAAAGGAAGGTTCCAACTTTTGGCATAATCCTGGAACAATTTGAAGGCTTTTTCTGGGTCGGCTGATGGACAGTTCTGCATCCAATTGCGGACCGTCTCGAGGGAATCAGCCGCCATATCCCGGCTGCGCGTTTGCAGCTGGTGGGCCAAAGACGCCTTACAACGAGGGCATTCCGGATCGTTATCATTAGCAAAATACGAAAAGGCCTTGCTATACATAAAACTGCACTCACCGCAGCGGCTGAGACTTAGCTGAGTATCGATCATGGTGGTTAACATGGCTCGGTCGTTATGGCAGAATAACAGACCGGTCAATTGATCCTTCATGGTCGGTTTATTGGAGAGATCGTCACCGCAGATACAGCATCGGGGTAGCTTTAAATCTGGTTTTTCAGTATCTTTTTCAGAGACCTGGGGTTCCGGCTCTGGGGCGACTTGAGTCAGTGTAGGGCTTTTGGTAAATAATTTTTTTATAAAACTCATAAATATCATCCTTCCTAAAGGGATAAATCAAACAATTCTATATTCTATATTTATTCCACACTTCCTTCTATCGGCCAGATATTCCAACTGCTAGCTGTTTTAAAAGATTCTCCGGGGGATTAAATAGGTGGCTAATGAAGCAGCCTGGAAACCCTTTTGCAGTACGGGTTTCCTGGCCGGGTGTTTCAAACATGATAATCAACAAACCGCCTCCACCCGGCAGGGGACGTAGCGGTGCAAAGGAGTGGCGGTGAAAGCCTCACGATTGGTGTTCCTGGTCAGGTAATTGACATTGATGCCGACCTTATCACCGGGATAATCCAGGCCGAAGCCATGGGGGATCATGACCATGCCTGGACGGACTGCTGCGGTCAACTCCACCTCCAGTTCAGCCCGGCCCGCCTCGGTGGTGATCGCCGCCAACTGCCCGTCGGCCAAGCCCAATTTTTCGGCGTCATGCGGGTGCAGGGCCAGGGTGCAGGGACGCTTGCCCTCGTTCCAGGACGGGTAGCGCATCAACGTGTTGGCATTATAGCTGGTATGGCGTCCG
Source organism: Deltaproteobacteria bacterium (assembly GCA_050258735.1). GTDB lineage: Bacteria > Bacillota > Syntrophomonadia > Syntrophomonadales > Syntrophomonadaceae > Syntrophomonas_A. The sequence continues at coordinate 51,444 of JBLMZJ010000113.1, forward strand.
GCCATCAGGATCAGCGGATATTCTTCTTTCAATCTCAGGGCATCTGCTTCTCGTTCCGGGGTGACCGCCTCCATCCATTCGAGCATCTCAGGGATAAGTACATTCACCCGTTTGTCTTCAGTTTTGAGCAGGCTGAAATTATCCTCGGGATCGATCTTGCCTATCCACATCCCCTCCGGATGATCCAGGATGGCCTGGAATATCTCCTCGCCCATCAGGGGGCCCTTTTTGAACCCGGCGCGCACGGCATGGGTCCGGGTGTCTTTGGGCATGGACTGCAATATGCCCCACAGGGCGGCCAGATTGGTCGAGCCCAGGGCCGGACCCAGAGTCTTGCCGACGATGAAGGGCATCATAGCTGCCGCCGCAGGATTGGCCTGCAGGTACTGCATCAGTTCTAGACCATATTCCATGCGGTTGCCAGCCTTCTCATAGAGGGTGACCGGGAGTTCCGGGATGAAGCCTAATGCATCGGCCAGCCGGAGATGAATTTCCGATATTTCAAGCGGTTCACCCTCGGCTTCTACTACCGGCCGCCGCATCTGGAAATAGATATCCGGTGTCCAGGTGAAGAAGGTACTGTCCCAGGATTCATAGGTGGATCGAGACGGCAGTACGTAATGGGACAATGCTGCTGTTTCGGTCATATTTATCTCACAGGTCACCAGCAGATCGAGCTTGGCAAAGGCCTCCTCGTAAGCGCTGGTGTCGGCATAGGAACGAAGGGGATTGGATTGGGTGCAGAGGACGGCGCGGATCCGCTCCGGATGTTCGGACATGATCTCTTCCGGCAGCACGTTGGGGGGGACATAGCCCATGATAGTCGGGATGCCAGTGGCCACCGTCTTCCAGTTGCTTTCCTTGCGTTCATCACTGTGGGCGCCGATAGGCATGAACATGCCCGGGATAAGATTGGTGCCAGGCAGGCCGATCTGGCCGCAGAGCGCCAGGAGTACCATGACCAGGCAGGATACCAGGGTGGTATGGCGATTCATCAAGACGCCCAGGTCGGTATGCAGACCTACCTTGCGAGTAGCCATCAAGCGAGCAAATTGCCGGATTTCTTCATACGCCAACTCACAGACTTGCAAAGCCCCCTCGATATCGAAATCAGCCAGATAGGGCCATATCTCTCCAAAACCGGTCACATGCCGGTCAATGTAATCCCGATCATACCAACCCTCTTTTATGATAATAGCGATGACTGACCGCAGCAGCAGGGCGTCGGTACCCGGCCGCAGGGCCAGGTGCAGATCGGCGATCTGAGCGGTCTCCGATTTACGGGGATCGATGACCACCAAAAGCTTATCGGGATTTTTGGAAAACTCACGCAGGATCAGGGGAGCACGGGGCATCTGGTGGCTTTCCATGCCATTCCAGCCGATGGCCACCAGCATATCAGCATGTTCCTCGTCAGGCACCGTCAACATATATTGCCGTCCCAGCACCCGCCCCTGGGCCCAGAAGTGCCCGGTCAGTTCCTGAGATATGGCGCTGTAGTGATAACGGGAACCCAGAGCCCGCATAAGTCTGACACCGAAGGCGGCTTCAAAATGGCAGGACTGCCCGCCGCCGCCCATATAGGCCAGGGAACGGGGCCCGTATTGGTCGCGGATCTCCTTGAGACGGGCAGCTATTTCGCTAATCGCCTCTTCCCACGAAATCTGGACAAACTCGCCGCCTACCTTTTTAAGGGGATGCTTGAGGCGCTGTTCATTGTGCTGGAAATTGACGATGTTCATGCCCTTGCGACAGATATACCCCTTACTCCGGGGATTGCTCTTATCGCCGCGGACTTTTACGATGCGGTTATTTTCGATCAGGACTTCCAACCCGCAGTTCTGTGCGCACAAGGCACAGCCGCTCTTTTTCCAGGCCTCCATGTTCCGACCCCCATTTCATTTTCTCTAATATCACCATAACATATACCATAGTAATATTACTACAACAAAATATTATTGTAATATATAAATCGAAGTGATAATATGAGGCCAGTACCTGGCAAAGGAGTCAAGCATGGAATTCGCAGATTTTATTTGTTTCCGCCTGGGAGCTGTCTCGCGTAAGATGGCCCGGCATTATAACAACAAACTTGGTACCTATGGCATAACCATCGTGCAATCCTGGGTCTTGTTCCATCTGGCCGGCCGCGAGGGGAGCAGCATCAAGGACATCGCTGCCGCCATCCAGCTCGATAGCCCGGTGGTGACCGGAGTGGTCGATCGCTTGGTCAAGGAGGGGCTGGTAATAAGGCAGGAAGTTCCCAATGATCGTCGCAGCGTGAAGATATCCATAACTGCCCACGGCGGCGAGATCGTGGAGGAGATATCTCCTGCTGTTGAAGAATACAACAGGCGCATCAGAAGTATCGTACAGGAAGGAGACCTGTCAGCTTTCGAACGGGCGCTGGCGGCATTAGAAGCTGAATTATAGAGATAAAAACCGAGTTTTATCGCGGCCCGGAAAAATTTATCTGTATATGATCCGGGTACGAATTCATCGTTGACGGGGGGTTATTAAAACGATTATTGAACCAGACCTGAAAGCACATGGTATCTATGGATTTACCATTCCGTCCATATTTCCAACTGGCGATACGAGCTGTTTCCTGGCCGAAGGGGATGCTGGCTGGTCGATAATCGAGGCGGGGGTGCATACCCCCCAGGCCCGCGAAAAATGGATCGCTGCATTGAAGGAGATAGGGATCTCTTTCAAACAGATAGAAAAGATCCTGGTGACCCATATACATCCTGATCATGCCGGGATAGCCGGTTGGCTGCAGCAGCAGTCGGATGCGGCGGTACTGGTACCTCAACATGATTTGCCGGCCTGGGCCAAGTATACCCTGCCGGAAAGGGAACATCACGAATACCTGTATCGTGAAATGACGCCGCAGGGCATTTCGGATGATATCATCTGGCAGATGGTCAGGGATATCGCCAAGATAAACAGTTTCTCTGAACCCTATCCGGAAGTCAGCGCGATAGATGAAGGTGATGTATTTAATTTTGGCGATGAAACATACCGGGTATTTAGAGCGCCCGGGCATTCTGACGGACATATTATGTTCCTGGGAGAAAAGCACCGGTGGCTGTTCAGCGGGGATGCCTTTTTGGCCGAACACGTATCACAAATCAGTGATTGGCCCTATTCAACATTGGATGACCCCTTAACGGAGAATTTGGAGTCGCTGCGGGAAATAGTACTGCGGGAACCAGCAGTTATACTGCCTACTCATGGAGCCTGCTTTACAGGTGCAGGTCAGCGGCTTGAAGAAATCGAAGCCCAGCACCAAAGACGCATGAACAAGGTGCTGGAAAAACTGCAGGGCAAGATGACCCTCATCGAGGTCTGCCGGGCTATTAACGTAAAAGCCCGGGTACTGCAGGAGTTCAGGGTCTCATGGGCCGACACCCGCGCTTACCTGGAGTGTTTGTCGCGCCGGGGCTTGATCGAAAAAGAGATCGGAGGGACCGTCTGCTACCGACCAAAGGCCGAGGCGTAACTCAGGCAAGCTAAATATTGCTCTTTTGATACCCGGCTGATGCCGGGTATAATGTTATCAGATATCTTTTAAGAGGTAATGAAAGTGACACCCGGAGATCTTACGGATAGTTTAAAAGCCGATTGCTCCAGATGCTGCGGGATATGCTGTGTAGCCTTGTATTTTTCGGCCTCCGAGGGTTTTCCACGGGATAAAGCAGCGGGCGAAGCTTGCTGCCACCTGCAGGCGGACAGTCGTTGTGCGATACACTCCGAACTGCATCGGCGGGGACTCAAGGGATGCATGGCCTTCGATTGTTTCGGGGCCGGACAGAAGGTGACCCAGACCAGCTATGCCGGCCTAGACTGGCGGGGCCCCGCCGGAGCCGCCCAGGCCATGTTTACAGTATTCCTGATCCAGCGTCAGCTGCACGAGATGCTGTGGTACCTGAATGATGCCTTGAAACAGCCGGCAGCCCGGCCTATCTACCGCGAACTCCAGGCTATGCTCAAAGAAACCGAAGAACTTACCATGCTTACTCCTGGAGAACTCACCGGCCTGGACGTGGAAGCCCTGCGTGAACGGATCAAAGCTCTGCTGCTTGAAACCAGCGAACTGGTCAGAGAGGATGTCTCAAGTCGGGTGAAAACTACCGGCAGCCGCCAACGGAAACTGCACCCAGGAGCACTTTTGATGGGGGCTGATCTTCGGAAAAATGACTTGCGGGGATCCAACCTGCGGGGAGCCTGCCTGATTGCAGCGGATCTGCGGGCGATTGACCTGACCGGGACCGATCTTCTTGGAGCTGATTTTCGTGACGCCAATATAAGAGGGGCAGATATGTCCCGCAGCCTGTTTTTGACCCAGGCGCAACTCAATACCGCCCGTGGGGATGATAACACCAGATTGCCGGCCGGTCTCGTAATTCCACGATCGTGGGCTGACTGATTGAAGGGGAAACAAAGGCGCTTGAATCCATACATGATGTTTTGAAAGCGAGGTTTTATCATGAACCAGATCATCGATAATATCCGGGGAGATCTCATAGCTAACGCCGAAGAAGACAAAAAGCTCGGCGCAGATAAATATTTCAAGGAAGAGATATGTGTCTATGGGGTAAGCACTGCCTTGGTCACCAAAATCGCTAAGGAGCACTACAGCGGTCTCAAAACCAGAAGCAAGGCCGAGATCTTTGGATTCTGTGAAGAACTGTGGCGATCCGGTTACATGGAAGAAGCATTTATTGCCTGCAACTGGTCTTACTACCGGCACGAGGAATATACACCCGGGGATTTCGAGCTATTTGAGCATTGGATAGATAGTTATGTCAGCAACTGGGCTACCTGTGACACGCTGTGCAACCATACGGTGGGCAGCTTTTTGGAAACGTATCCTGAATTCCTGCCCCGTCTGAAGCACTGGGCCAGGTCTGATAATAGGTGGATGAGACGCGCGGCGGCGGTATCACTCATCATCCCGGCTAAGCGGGGCAAGTTTCTGGGAGAGATACTCGAGTTGGCCGATATTTTATTGAGCGACCAAGACGATCTGGTGCGCAAGGGCTACGGCTGGATGCTGAAAGAGGCCAGCAAGGCCCATCAGCAGGAGATATTTGACTACGTTATCAAAAACAAGCAGGCCATGCCCCGGACCGCCCTGCGTTATGCCATAGAGAAGATGCCGCCGGACCTCAAGGCCCGGGCCATGGAAAAATAGATATGGGCAGGTTGGCAAAGCCTGCCCGCAACTAGCGCTTTTCATTACGATTCTACGGCAGGTTGTTCCGGGCTCTCGCGCTGGAAGGCCATCTTGGTGTCATCCAGCAGAGAGTATATAGCGGGTACCACCACCAGAGTCAACAGGGTGGAGGTGATCAGGCCGCCGATGATGGCATGGGCCATGGGGGCCCTGAGTTCCGCGCCGGTGCCCCAGGCCAGAGCCGGAGGTACCATGCCGAAGATCATGGCTATCGAGGTCATCAAAATAGGACGCAGCCGTATGAACCCGGCTTGTTTGATCGCCTCGCTGCGCTCCATTCCTCCTTCCCGGGCCTGTTTGATAAAATCGACCAGCAGGATGGCATTTTTGGTGACCAGTCCGGTAAGCATAATGATGCCGATAGCCGACAACACACTGAGATCGCTGCCCAGGATCAGCAGCCCGAATACGGCTCCTACCCCGGCCAGCGGCAGGGAGAGCATGATGCAGAGGGGATCCAGATAGCTCTCGAATTGTGCCGCCAGGATAAAGAAGATCAACAATATAGCGGTTATCAAGGCCAAAATGATGTTGGTAAAAGTATCGGCCATGCGCTCCGCATCGCCCCCGGCAAAGAGGCGATATCCGGTCGGAAGGTCCACTTCTTTCTCAAAACGTTCCTGGAACTGTTTATTAAAATCCCCCAGGGATATGCCGTATAGATTTCCAGAGAGCTGGATCTCTTTGGAGCGGTCAAAGCGGCTAGTCTCGCTGGGCGCGGTGATAAACTCAGTGCTGGTGACCTGATCAAGAGATATCAGTGAAGTCATATTCAGGGGATTCAGCATATAGATGTTATCCAGATCGTTCATATCTTTTCGCTGATCTTCGGCCAGGCGGACCCGCACATTGACTCGATCATTCCCGTCCGCATACTGACCTACTACCGCCCCGGTAAACAGGGTATTCAGGGTGTAGGCTACCTGTTCGGTATTGATGCCGAGATCGGCCGCCGTATCATCCGCGATCCGTACCATGGCTTCTGGCTTACCGGCCTTGTAGCTGCTGGTAACGTCGACCACCCCGGGGATCTCCTCCATGATGCGTTGAGTCTTTTCCGCATATTCCCGCAGTGTATCCATATCATCGCCCAGCAGGCTATAGACAAAGATCTTTTCTTCCAGGCCGGCAAAGTTTTTGATATAGACGGTTACCCGCACCCCGGGAAGCCCGGCGAGACGGGAGCGCAAATCATCGGCTATCTGGGCCAGAGAACGGTCTCGAGCCTGTTTATTGCCGGTTTTAACAAAAATGTAGGACTGCTCGGCAGTTGTCGTCGAGTACAGCGTATTTACCTCCGGGCATTTCCGGATGATCTTTTCCATATCCGCAGTAACCTGTTGGGCTGCCGGCAGACTCAACCCGGAGTCCAGCTCTGCTACAACACTTAATTCGCCCAGGTCGGGATTAGCCAGGAAGTTAGAGGGCAGCATCGGCAAAACCGCCAAGCTTAACATAAAAAGTCCTGTTGCTATACCCACCGTTTTCCAGCGGTGGGCCAGTACCAGGTCCAGCAGCCGGACGTAACGCTCTGCCAGCTGCTCGAACTGACGGTTGAACCAGCTGACAAAACTGCCGACCGGCCCGCGCAGGGGCTTTTCCGCAGCGGAGAGAAATCTTGAAGACAGCAGGGGGACCAGGGTGAAGGAGACCAACAAGGAGACCAGCACACTGAACACCACGCTAAGACCGAATTGTTTGAAGAATTCCCCCACCTCACCGGTCATCATTCCCACCGGGAAGAAAACTGCCACCAGGGTCAGTGTGGTAGCCAGTACCGCCGGACCGATCTCTTTAGTACCTTCCCGCGCTGCTTCCAGCGGAGTTTTGCCTGTGCCCAGGTGGCGGACGATATTCTCGATCACCACGATGGCGTCATCGATAAGCAAACCCACAGAAAGGGAGAGGGCCATCAGGGTCATGGTATTCAGGGTAAAGCCCATTATCCGCAGGGCAAAAAAGGTGGAGATGATCGAGGTAGGGAGCGCTACGGCGCTGATCAGGGTGCTGCGCCAGTCTTTAAGAAAAAGAAAAACCGTCAATACCGCCAGCAGGGCACCCTCCAGGATGGTCTTCACCACATCATTGGTGGAATTCCGTGTGTTTACTGAGTTATCCCGCACCACGGTCAGTTCAACACCGCGGGGCAGGTCCTTTTTCAGCTCATTGATCCGCTGGTTGAGCTGATCAGCGACCTTCACCGTATTGCTGCCAGACTGTTTGACGATATCCAGCCCGATGGCCGGCTGGCCCTGATAGCGGACTACGCTGTCCCGGTCCTTGATCCCATCGATTACTGTGGCAATATCGCGCACGCGGAGGGTGGTCCCGCCGCGCACACCCACCGGCAGGTCGTAAAACTGGTTTATGCTCTTCATCTCCCCGGAGGTTCTCAGAGTAGTCGATTGCCGGCCTTCGGTCAGATTGCCGATAGGAGCCTCCAGGTTGTACTTTTTCAGGCTTTCCACGATCTCAGGTGCGGTCAGGCCATAGGCGGCCAGCCGGTTTTTATCCAGAGCGATCTGGATCTCGCGTTCTTCGGCTCCGTTTACCGTGATGGCTCCGATGCCGTCAACGGTTTGCAGGCGCTTCTTGACCAGATCATCGACCACCGAGGTCAGTTCCCGTACCGATTGCTTATCCCCGGTCACCACCAGGGACATGATCGGGGTGGTCAGCGGGTCCCACAAAGAGATGACTGGTTCTTCGATATCTACCGGCAGATCACCGCGGATGGCACCTACCTTATCCCGGACATCCTGGGCCGCTGTTGCTGCCGGGGTATCGAAGGCAAACTCGGCCATTACGGTGACCAGACCTTCCTGTACCCGGGTGTAGATATGCTTGACTCCGGCGATCTGGCCTACGGCGTCTTCCACCTGCTGGGCTACCTTGGTTTCCAGCTGTTCCGGCGAGGCACCCGGTTCGATGATGGTAACGGTCACGAAGGAATATTCGATTTCCGGCCAATCATTGATGCCCAGGGTCAAATAACTGATAAGCCCCAGGGCCACCAGCGCCAGGATCATTACGGTCGCCAGCACTGGTCTTTTTAAACTTATATCACTTAGAAAAATATCACTCACCCCGCTTCTTTGTAAGAACCCGGACAACATCCCCGTCTTTCAGCTTGTTGATGTTGGATGCCGTGATCTGCTGACCAGTTTTCAAGCCTGAGGTGATCTCTACCATAGACCCGATCACTTCGCCGATCTTTACTTCCCGGCGCATAACCTTACCATCTTCACACAGGTATACATAGTAGAGTCCTTCCTGACTGATCAGGGCATTTTGCGGAACCGCCAACACCCGCTGCCGGGTATCACTGGTAAGTTTGGCCCGGGCATACATTCCAGGTTTAAGTCCGTACCCGGGGTTGGGTACCAGTATCTTTACCTCGAATACTCGGGCTGAAGGATTGGCCACTGGATTTATAGTATCTACTTCTCCGGTAAAGACATTAGGGAAGCCTTCCACCGCTACCTCGGCAGAAGTCCCGAGCTTGATCAGCTTGCCCAACTGCTTCTGATCGGCGTTTATCACGATATATACCGAAGAAATATCCTCTAGAGTCAGCAGCGCCATCCCGGGAGAAACCAGCTGCCCTAAAGCTATGTTGCGGTTGGCCACTACCCCGGAAATTGGCGCAGTAACAGCGGTATCCCGCAAATCGGTCAGGGAACTGGCCACTTCAGCACTGGCCATTTCGAAATCACCCTGGGCGATCTTTAAAGCGTTTTCCGCATCCTCCAGCTCCTTTTGCGATAGGGCACCGCTGGCTTGCAGGAGTTTGGCCCGGTCATAAGTAGCGCGAGCCGATGTCAGGGCAGCCTCGGCCTTTTTCAAGTTCCCACGGCTGGCCTGTAAAGCATTTTGATAATCTATAGAGTCTAATTGGACCAGAAGGGATCCAGCATGGAGGCTATCCCCGTTTTTCACCGGGATGTCCACGATTTTACCGGATACCTTGCTGGAGATTATCGACTCTTCCCGGGCCTGAACACTGCCGGAAAAATCTCGGGCAATTGCTTTATCGATCATCAGGACCGGCTGGGTGATCACGGTTGGGATCGGCTTGGTGCTTTTACCCGGGGCTTCGGTCAAAACCGCCGCTCCTTTCCAAAGCCCCCAGCCTATGATAACCGCCAATAAAACCAACCACCATTTTCCTTTGTGCATCGAGACCCCCCCAATCTTTTTGAAATTAGTTGATGTATAGTTGCGTTTTCAATGAATAAAGCCGTTTGAGACTTGTTTTTGGGTAATAAAAAAGGACTTCATCATCAAAATGGTGAAGTCCCACGGATATACAAACCCGCTGCCGCTGGGCCCGGCTGATCAGCCTGACTCACGTATTAACTTATAACAAGGGCAACTGGAAGCCGTCCGGATCTATGCTTTCCACGATCTTACCTAACAAGTACATCAATTGGCCCACCTCGTCCGGGGACAAGGGCTTGGTCAGTTCCCGGGCCAGACTGCGATGGATCTCGTCATGGGCGGATATGATCTTGTGCCCCTTCCTGGTTACTTTAAGGAAGAAGACCCTCTTGTCTTCCGAAGACTGGACTTTGTCAACGAAACCATCCGCCACCAGGTTGTTTACCGTATTGGTCACCGTAGGTTTAGCCAGGTTCATGGTCTTGGCCAGTTCACTTACCATAGGATTTTCCAACTCGGCCAGGGCATTCAGACAGATGAACTGGTTCATGGTGAGATTGCTGAGAATGCCGGTAGAAAATACGCCGTAGTTTAAATCGGCGATCATCTGTGTCAATACTTCGACCATTTTTACCAGGCGTTCTTCATAATCCATAATGCACGTCCAAATTAGTTAGTTTTGCAAAACTAACTATATTATCAGTGGTGATTTACATGTTGTCAACCATTTTCTGCAAAATAAGCAAGAGCTTCGGCAGGAACGCCGATAGCGGAAGGACGGATAAGAAGATAATCACTTGACCCATCCAAACCCGATCATCATTTATTGTCTAGGTTCCAATTAATTAGGCAGGTTTATTCTTGAAAACGCAATTGGCGCTGGCCCAGCAGTCCTTGCATTTCTGTTTGGGTATCGACACCGGTTTCTCTTTTAAGAGGCTGCGAGCCAGGGTCAAGGCCTGGTTGACTGCCGTCCTATCGCCCTCTACTGCCAGCATGACTGAACCTTCCGAACCGGCAATACCCCCTGCAGCTACCACCGTGGCTTCCACCCCGAACAGGGTCTTCAAGGCGTCCAACTCTGTATATATCCGGGCAAAACCGGGAGGAAGGACCGCCAGACCGCAGCGTTGACCCAGGCTGTGATCTACCCGGTAGATGCCCATTACCTTTGCGGCAGCCTCACAGGAAGGGATCAGCTTTTCATGGCCGACCGGGATTATAAGTTGGCATCCGCGGGAGGCCAGCACGCCGAATGCACCACCTATGGTACCTCCCATCGGGTTTGCCACCAGTATCCCGACATTACCTTGGGTATCAAAGGCATTGGCCCCCTTGATAAAAACATCATCCCGCTCCAAACCAATGACGAATTCCTCCCAGGGGATTTCCTTTCGTTGTCCTTTTTCCAGGCACATATTGGTCATGCGGGTGGTAGGTTCTGTAACACAGGGTACTCCGCTGCTTACTATACCAGCCGCGAAACGCGATTTTTCAGCGACAGTCAGCACGCCTAGCTCTTCGGCGACATAGGCATTGGTAGTTCCCACCCCGATGATCATCTTTCCCATTTCAAAAGCTTTCCGGAAATCAGGTTCACAAACCAGGCCGCGGCCGATCAAACGCTTGGCTGCTGCCGGGGACAGAGAAAAGGTAGCTATCATATGATGATCCTCCTGTTTATCGATATTAAAGTGAACTTAATTGGAAACGTTGGTATTATTTTAGCATTAAATAATGGTCTGATGCATAGTTTGACAGATGCAACTGAGGAGGAAAGTGATCAATAACTTATGCCCTAAAAAAGGAATGCGCAAAAAAGATGTCGAAGAGCTTAAGAAAAAAGCGTAATGCGTAGATTTTTAGGGGGAAAGATTTATGGCCAGTATTCAAGACAAGTATCGCAGCAAGTTAGTTTCAGCCGAGGAGGCCGTCAAAGTGGTCAAATCATATGACATGGTACAGTATAACTCCTATAATGGAGTACCGCCCAGGCTGGATCAGGCCTTGGCCGCCCGGCGGGATGAATTGCAGGGAGTCGTAATAAATACCAGTATAGCGATGTTTCCGTTATATACAATATCTTCGGATCCCAGCCAGGAGCATTTTATCTATGATAGCTGGCATGCTTCCGCGGCTGACCGCAAGTTGGCCGAAGCCGGCAATTTTTTTTATGTCCCGTTTCTTTATTACGAGATGCCCCTCTTCTTCGAAAGGGAAAGTATCATGGATGTAACCATGCTGCATGTTGCTCCCATGGATGAGCAGGGGTATTTCAACCTGGGCCCCAGTGTTGGTCATGCCAAGAATGTCCTGGATACCGCGCGTACCGTTATCCTGGAGGTCAACCAGCGTATGCCGGTGGTATGTGGGGAAACCGGTCACCAGGTCCATATCGACGAGGTCGATCTGGTAGTGGAAGGAGATAATCAGCCGCTGTTTCCCATTACCAATAAGGAGGCCGGAGAGGCAGACCGCAAGGTCGCTCGTCTGGTAATGGAACAGATCGAGGATGGGGCTTGCCTGCAGCTGGGCATCGGCGCCATGCCTAATGCGGTAGGTCAAATGATCGCTGATTCCGACCTCAAGGATCTGGGCGTACATACCGAGATGCTGGTCGACGCCTATGTTAAGATGGCCGAGGCTGGTCGGGTCACGGGAAAACGTAAAGTGACCGATCCGGGGAAAATGGTTTTTACTTTTGCCCTGGGTTCGCAGGTCCTCTACGATTATATCGACCGCAATCCCCTGTGTTTATCCCGTCCGGTTATTGAGACCAACCGTCCTGACCGCATCGCTCTGAATCCAAAAGTGGTTGCTATAAATAACGCGATCGAGATTGACCTGTTTTCCCAGATCAATTCAGAGTCATCCGGTACCCGGCATATCTCGGGGACCGGCGGGCAAGTGGATTTCATGTTGGGAGCCTATATGTCCAAAGGGGGTAAAGGCATCATCTGCATGAGTTCCACCTTTACAGACAAGCAGGGCAACATGGTGTCACGCATACGGCCGACCCTGTCGCCAGGTACGATAGTTACAGTACCCCGCACCATCGCCCACTGGGTGGTAACGGAATATGGTGCGGTCAGCCTCAAGGGGCGCTCCACCTGGCAACGCGCTGAGGCGTTGGTCAGCATCGCTCATCCCAAATTCCGCGATGATCTGATCAAAGCGGCCCAGCAGATGGGTATCTGGCGGCGGAGCAACCGCATAACCTAAACCGGGAAAAACTTTTATACTATGCAAATTAGAATTTTCTGGTAACATAATAATGAAATACTTGTCCGGAGGAGATTTTTATGAAAAAATGGTTGTCCCTGTTTATTATGATGGCAATTGTATCAATACCGATCGGACTGCTCGGCCACCCTGTCCAGGGGGCCACAGCCAAGCCAAAACCGGTTTTTACCCTGACATCAGCTGCCTTTGTAAACAATGGGAAGATACCAACAGGCTATTGCAATACCGGGATAAAAGGCGGATACAATGTAAGTATCCCCTTGGCCTGGACCAACCCCCCCGCCGGGACCAAATCCTTCGCTTTATTGATGTATGATCTTCATCCCATCGCTAACAACTGGGTGCACTGGGCGGTGATCAACATTCCGGCCGGCAGCACGGCTCTGGTAAAAGGGTGCTCGCTGACGGCCAAGCTGCCCAAGGGAAGTACTGAATTGAACAATACCTTTGGCACCAAAGGATACGGCGGCCCCCAGCCTCCAGCCAGATCCGGCAACCACCAATATAAGATCATTATATACGCACTGAATACAGACAAGATAAGTGTTGCGGCCAGCCCGACAGTTAATGCCTTTAATCAATCTGTTAAAGGGAAAATACTCGGCCAGGCTGAGTTGAACGGACTTTTTGGGATATAGGCGGCTACGACTAAATGTATTAACTCAAAAAAGCTGCATGAAGCGTTCGGCACCGCTGCCGCTCAATGTACTAGTAACAAACTGGCAGGAGCTTCACCTGACAAAAGCGGGCAGTTCTAACGTGATCGTAAAGTACGATAAATCAATGAAGGTGCTGAATACTTATATTGGCAAGGGCACTCCGTAAAGTCAAGAAAAACAGGAGGATCAGAGGCATGAAGAATAGAAGATCATTGGCGATCATACTTGGCCTATGTATTATGTTGAGTCTCTTGCCGGGAGTTGTGCTGGCCGGCAGTGAAGAATATGTCTATATTGTGGCAGGGGAATGGATCCAAGTTCAAAACAATAAAACCATAGTGCCCCTCAAAGGAATGATGGGATCACAGAAGGGTACCATAAGTGTTGGGGCTTCGGTCTCACCCGATAAAGGGCAGACCGTGATAACCCAGGGCAACTTCACCAAGAACGATTGTGTTATTATGGATGGCACATTTGTGAGTGATACCGGTGCAATTTATACCATAAAGAATCTGGTGCCGACCCTCACCAGCCCTCCCACGGAAACCAAAACTACAGTCACTGCCCCGCCTGTCATCAGCGCCCCTACCCCCTCTGTGCTGCAAGAAGCTCCGAAGCCATCAGCATCTCAGCTTAGTGGTTCATCGCAAAACCAAAAGATCAAGGTAGTGCTGGACGGCAAGACGCTGAGCTTTACTCAGGACCCGGTCATCCAAAACGGATCCGTTCTGGTGCCCTTCAGAAAGATACTTGAAGAGTTAGGGACCATCGTAGAATATGACGTCAACAGCCATCAGATCGAAGCCATATGTCAGAGCAAGGGCATGGTCATCCTGTTTTCAGCCGGCAACCCTGATGCCACGATGATCTATGCCGGAGGTAAGACCCAAACCTATAAGATGAATCAGCCGGCGATAGTAATAAACAATACCACCCTGGTCCCCGTAAGGTTCATCAGTGAAGCCCTGGGCAACCAGGTCACCTGGGATGCCCAATCGAAAACCGTAGGCATCGTTGGTCAGCAGGCCGCTCCCGCAGCATCAGTTGCTGACACCAAGCCGTTGGCCAATGCCAGTGACAATAAAATCAAGATTACGGTAACCAAAGTGACCCGAGCCGAAGGAAATCCCGCCCCTAATCAGAACGAAGTGTATATAACACGCGAACATGGTTTCTTGAATATCTACTATATGCCTCAGAACAAGAGCGGGACATCTTATAAGCAGACCTATACCTCTACAGCCGAATCCGGCTACGAATATATCGTGATAGAGTTTCAAGCCGACTCCAATACGGTTAATCTAAAAAAAGTCGGCCATGCAGAATCAACGCTTTATGATACCTTCGGTAAAGGTTACCAGACTGATCACTGGATAAACTATGGGGTCGAGTTTGGTAATGATTGGCGGAACGAGTGGATGCTCGGGGATAATGCACGTTGTGAGATCGACTTTTTAGTCCCCAAGGGAACGACTCCCGATTATATGGATCTGGAATATAGTTACCAGGATAACTCTGGAGAACATACCGGGGTCCTGAAAGTGCCCCTGGCTGGGAAAATATAAAGGACCGGTGCAACGATAAATGGGACGATTTGCAGGTTGTAGGAACGTTCCCATATTCGCCCGGGATATATGACTGCGGAAATATCCTTTTATTTTCATCAACCTCTGTGCAGCTATTTATAAAGCGCTGCGCAGAGGTTATTCTATATATTAAGTCAATAATTTTTTGCAGGGAGGATAACAGGTGACGGGTGATTGGCTGGTGACCAGTCAGGCTGATATGGAGAAGAGAGGCTGGCGTGAATTAGATATAATCCTGGTCAGCGGAGATGCCTATGTTGATCATCCGGCTTGGGCATCGGCTATTCTGGGACGCTGGCTGGAGAAAAACGGGTTTCGGGTGGGAATCATCGCCCAACCGCGCTGGGATAACCTGGAGGATATCAGGCAGTTGGGCCGGCCCCGGCTGATGTTTTCGGTTTCCGCCGGCAATATGGACAGTATGATCAACCACTATACCGCTGATCGCCATAAACGCAAGGATGACGCCTATTCCCCGGGCGGGAAGGCCGGCCTGAGACCGGACCGGGCTACTCTGGTCTACTGCAATTTGATCCGTCAAGCCTATTCCGGTGTGCCGCTGGTGATCGGAGGGGTGGAGGCCAGCCTGCGGCGTCTGGCCCACTATGATTATTGGAGTGACAAGGTCCGCCGGTCCATTCTGTTGGACAGCCGGGCCGACCTCCTGATCTACGGTATGGGGGAGAAAAATCTGCTGGCTGTCGCCCGGCGCATAGCAGGGGGAGAAGATATAAAAGATGTCCGCGACCTGGCCGGCACCTGTTATCTCACAGGGGAACCACCGGAAGACTCGCGCAAGCTCCCTTCTTACGAAGAAGTGATGGGCAACCCCAAATCCTTTGCCCGGGCCACGCGGATGATCCTGGAAGAGAACAACCCCTGGCAAGCCCGGGCCTTGGCGCAGCGGCACGCCGATCGTTGGGTAGTACAAAATCCACCGCCCCCCCCCTTGTCGACCGAAGAGCTGGATAAATACTATGCCTTGCCTTTTCAGCGGCGGGCGCATCCATCATATGATAAACAGGGTGGAGTTCCCGCCCTGGAACCGGTACAGTTTTCCTTGGCAAGCCATCGGGGGTGCTTTGGGGGCTGCGCCTTTTGTGCTTTGGGGCTGCATCAGGGCAAGACTATCCAATCCCGCAGTATCGACAGCCTGGTGGCTGAAGCCCGGACTTTCATCCGCCATCCGGATTTCAAGGGAACCATCCCGGATGTCGGCGGACCATCCGCCAATATGTATGGAATGAAGGGGATGGATGAGGACCTGTGCCGGGTCTGCCGCCGTACAAGCTGTTTGTTTCCGCGCCCCTGTAAGAACATCAATGCCGATCATTCACCTTCGGTGATGCTGTGGGAGGCTCTGCGCGGGGTCAAGGGTCTGAAGAATATCTTTGTGGCGTCCGGGCTGCGTTACGACCTGCTGCTCAAGGACAAGAGCGGAGTATACCTGGAGGAACTTTGCCGGAAGCATGTCGGCGGCCAGTTGAAGGTGGCACCGGAGCATATCAACAACGAGGTGACCCGCACCATGCATAAGAGCGGAGGCGAGGTCTACCAGCGCTTCGCCGATCGTTACCAGGCAGTAAATCGCAGTATGGGCCGGGAGCAGTATCTTATACCATATTTTATGGTTGGGCATCCCGGTTGCGGACTTAAGGAAAGTGTCGAGTTGGCCGAGTATGTCAGAGACAAGCTGGGACACCATCCGCAGCAGGTGCAGAACTTTACGCCCACCCCCATGACCCTGTCCACCTGTATGTACTATACCGGACTGGATCCCTTCAGCGGGGAAGAGGTCTACGTACCGAGATCCGAGAAGGAGCGCCGGCAGCAACGCGCCCTGCTGCAGTATTGGGAGCCGGAGCAGGCGGATGCAGTAAGAGATGCATTGAAGGCTGCCGGACGGGGTGATCTCATCGGACGCAAGGCCGGATGCCTGGTAGCCCCGCCCGAGAAGGAAACCAACCCGGCCAAGCCGGGGAAGGGAAAAGCCAACGATAATAAGAAACCGACTGGAAACAAACCCAAAAAGGGGGGAATCAGCCGGGATCGGGATAAAACCAAAGAGAACCAATCAGGAGAAAGGGGGAGCCGGCATACAAACAGAAGTGCAGGAAAGGGCGATACTGGTCGCGGTAAAGGCCAGCGCAAACCGCAGCGATAGTTTTGACACTTCACTCAAGGAACTGGAAAGCCTGGCCGAAACGGCCGGAGCACTGGTAGCCGGGACTCTGATCCAGGCACGCCAGAGACCCTCGACTGCCACATTTCTGGGCAAGGGGAAACTGGAGGAATTAAAGCATCTGATAGATGAGAAGGATGCCGATCTGGTGATTTTCGACCAGGAACTCACTCCAGTCCAGCTGCGAAACATCGAGAACGAGCTTGACATCAAGGTAATAGACCGAACCATGTTGATACTCGATATCTTTGCCCAGCGGGCGCGTTCGCGGGAGGGTATACTGCAGGTGGAACTGGCCCGCCTCGAATACAGCCTGCCCCGGCTTACCGGGCAGGGTAAAGAAATGGGCCGAATAACCGGCGGGATCGGGACCCGGGGCGGTGCCGGCGAACAGAAGATAGAGCTGGACCGCCGGCGTATCAGGCGGCGTATCCGAGATCTCAAGGAGCAGATGAACGATGTCAAAAAGAACCGGGAGATGCAGCGCAAACAGCGGAATCGCAGCGGCATCCCCGTAATTTCATTGGTTGGGTATACCAATGCGGGTAAATCCTCGTTGTTCAATGCCCTGTGCCAGCGAGTCAGCCGTAAGGGGCAAGCTCAGGTGGAGGCGGACGACCGCCTGTTTCAGACCCTGGACACCACAACCCGCCGGATCCACCTGGAGGGGGCAGGCGATGCCCTGATCACCGACACCGTTGGTTTCATCCGCAACCTGCCCCATCACCTGGTGCAGGCATTTCGTTCTACCCTGGAAGAAGCGGTGGGAGCGGATATTTTACTGAATGTGGTTGACCTCTCCGATCCGGATTATCTGGAAAAGCTGGAGGTAGTGGAGGAACTGCTGCTGGATCTGGGGGCCGAGCGGGATAGGATCATCACTGTTTTCAACAAGGTCGACAAGTGTCCCGGTCTTCAGGGCATTGAAGGCGTGTATATTTCGGCCCGCCATGGCCAAGGCCTGCCCGAATTGCTCCAACTCATTACCGACCGCCTGCAATAATATATTGAACCTGGTCACGATGGGCCGCTTCGGCAGAGGATTTGTTGATGGGGAATTTGACATAAAAGGTCGTGCCGTTGGATCCGGTATCCAGGTCGATTACCGCGCTATGCTGTGTAGCTATCCGGTAGCAAACAGCCAATCCCAAACCGGTTCCCTGATCCTTGGTAGTGAAGAAGGGCGTACCCAGTTTATTCAACAGTGCACTGTCTATCCCGTGGCCTTCATCCTTAATTGCTAAAACGACATAATTATTTCCCGCAAATGTTCTTATGGTCACGCAGCCATTTGAAGACATCGATTCCAGCCCGTTGTTGACCAGATTGATTATTAATTGCCTGACGGCTTTTGCGTCCAAAGTCAGATCTGGCAGTGCATGGAGTTCCAGCTTTATATGCTGATCCCGCCTGACAGCTGTGGCCTCGATAAGCGGCAGTGACTTCTTGATGACAGCATTCAGATTTGCCCTCGACATATCCACGGCCTTGTCTTTGGCCAGGGAAAGGAACTCCGTAATAATGGAATTAGCCCGATCCAGTTCTTCGATCATCAGATCGAAGTATTCCACTTCATTCTGGTAGACCTGATTTTGCTGTAAGAGCTGCAGGTAACCACGAACAGCGGTCATTGGATTCCTGATTTCATGACCGATACTGGCCGCCATTTCTCCGACCAGATTGAGCCGATCCAGCCGGGTCATCTCGATCTCCATTTTTCTTAGTTCGGTTATATCGGTTAAAGTACTAAGTATGCAGAGTTGGCCATGGATTTCAATGCCCTCAGCACTAAGCAAGCCCAATCTTTGTTCACCGGTTTTTTTACGAAATTCAATTTCCATGTCCTTGACGGATTGGTTAGCCATTATCCGTTGTTTTACCAGATCACGATCAGCCAGATCAGACCAAATCCCTAACTCGAAGGATGTCCGGTCGAGAGTATCTTCACGGCTATACCCCAAGGTATTACAGTAGGCATCATTGGTGTGAATGAATTTTCCATCCTCTAGAGTGCTGATAGTCATTTGAATTGGACTGGCATTGAAGGCCTTGGAGAAACATTCCTCCGACAGACGCAATTCCTCTTCCATTTCTATTCGTTCGGTGATATCCTTGGTGGTAACGATCAGGTGTTCTTCACCATCCATGTCGATTATCTCGAGCGATGTTATGAAATTTCGAATCTCTCCTGATTTCATTCTGAACGCTATTTCAGCGTTTCGGATGCTTCCATATTCTCGGGCTTGTTGTATTATCTTGCTGCGTGCAGAGGGAACGGCCCAAATAGCTAATTCTTCAACTGTACGTCCGATGACCTCGTGCCGCTTATAACCGGTGATTTCTTCAAATGCATCATTCACTTCAACGTAACGACCTTCTTTCAAGGTGCTGATTGACATCAGGTCAGGATTACAGTTAAAGATCTTGGAGAATTTCCGTTCTGATTGGTTTGTTGCGTCCAATTGGCGTTTACGTTCCAAACCCAATTTAGCCAGGAAATTGCCCAGCATGTTGTAGTATTTTATAACAGGCGCTATTTGTTTCTTGGTGATGATTGGGACCCGGCGTAGTGCTTCTATATAAGAGTCTTCATCAAATCCAAATTGCCGGGCTTGATACCGGAACATTTCCTCATCAGGCGGCTGATGCAGAAACTGCCCGACAAAAAGAGTGGCCAGGTGCTGGTCTTCCACTATAATCGGAGTAGCACATTCCATGAGTCCGTTCAAACACTGGTAATAAACAGAAGGGTCGCCGTGCAGATGAGCCGTTATGTAATTTTCACTCTGCTGGCACCTGCACGCAGTCTCGGGGCATTTCCTGTGAAACAGGCTGCAAATATCCTGCCACCCTGCACTGGTAAGGATATTGTTGTCGGTATCAAGCAGAGCATGGGGCAGTCGAGTAGCTTCATAAAAAGCGCTGGCATATTGTTGAAGGAGTTCGATATCGATCAGGTCTGCGAAGTTATATCTTTTTGTGTTAATAACGGAGGTTGGTTCCTGCGGTTTGTTTGAAGCCAACGATTGAGCCTGCCCAGAGGAAGAAGTCAGATCGGATAACGGTACGTAGCGGGCTAGATTTGGAGGATCGGGGGTTGGGGGAGCAAGTTCGGAGGCTGCAATTATTGTGTGGGGCATATGTGATTCGATTTTTACTGGTTTTTTTACAATATCATCATTCTGCATTGATAACGCCTCCTTCATTATTAAAATAACCTATTTTCCTTGACGGTTATTGTCGAAAACGGGGGGATAATTCAATAATTACTTAAGAATACAACAATCAATACGTGGCCCGAAAGTAAAACTGTTGACCAGGAGCCGATTTCGCTGCGTAGTATTCATAAGCCTGGACCCAGATCATAATTTAAGAGGAAGCTTCATTTGTATGGGATTTTCCGAGGTCTTAAAGCGGGTCATAAATATGGTGCCCGATGAGTTGCTCACAGGCTCGATCGAGGCCTGGTGACGGGCAGCTATGCTATAGCAAACAGCTAGTCCCAAGCCAGTGCCGGATTCTTTGGTGGTAAAAAAGGGAGTTCCCAGTTTGTCCAGGAGTTCAGGAGCAATACCTTTTCCTTCATCCCGTACTGATAGTATGACCGATCCACCCTCAAGATAGGTTGAAATAAATATGTTCCCCTCGGCTTCCATGGCCTCCAGACCGTTGCGGACCAGGTTGATCAATAATTGCCGTATTTCTTTTTCATCAAGGAACAACTCCGGGATATCCTCCTGCAGGTCCAGGTAAATACCTTTGTCGCCCAGAGTGGCATCCGCTTGCAGTAACGGGTATATAGCGACAATGATGTCGTTCAGGTTGCAGAGCTGCAGGTCGACCCGCTTATTTTTAGCCAGTGCCAGGAACTCGCTTATGATCTCATTAGCTCGCTCCAATTCCTCCAGCATGATGTTGAAATAGGGCCGGTGTTTGCTGAAGTCTTCATTTTCTCCCATGATCTGAAGAAAGCCTTTTACTGTTGTCATCGGGTTTCTTATCTCATGACCGATCCCGGCGGCCATTTCACCAATGGTGTGGAGTTGGCTGAGACGAGCCATCTCCCGCTCAATTTTCCGGATTTCGGATACATCCTCCAGAAGCAGCATGCTGCCCAGAATAACTCCATTTTCAATGATTGGGGAACTTTTTATACGTGCCAGGCACTCACTGCCGTCTTTTCTGAGGACGGTAGTCTCAAAAACACCGGCTTCACCCTTCTGCAGGCGGGTTCTGATCTGCTCAGCAGCTGAAGTTTTTCCCCCGGCAGCCAGGAAATCCAGCACATGCATACCCTGCAACTCCCGGGGGTCGTACCCCAGCACCCTGGTGGCAGAACTGTTGACTAAGGTTATATGTGCGCTGGAATCATAAGTTACAAAAACCTCGTTCATGTTGTCGATCAGATAGTTTTTATATTCGAGTTCTTTTTTCAGGGCGAGATCCGCCTGTTTTTTTTCGCTTATATTCCGTGATACTATCAGGATATCACCGGCATATGCGCCTTCTTGGATAAGATGGCCGTAGGCACCCAACCATAGATAAGAACCGTCTTTTGCCCTCCACCGGAATTCCCCATAGCCGCTCCCTTTTGCAATCCCTTCCACCAGAGCGTTCCAAATATAAAGATAATCATCGGGATGAACAAATAAAATAGAGACGTGTCCAATTAATTCTTCTGGTTTGAAACCGACGACCCTTTCATGGGAAGGGCTCACGTATTTTACGATAAAGCTTTCCCGGTCCAGAATGCAGATCAGGTCATAGGCGTTTTTAGTTATCAGGTTATAAAGGGACTCTGACTTTCTCAGGGCTTCTTCAGCAGTCATTTGCCGGGTGATATCTGCGACCGAACCATAATAGAATTCTAGATTTCCCGTTATGTCGTATTTTTTACATGCGGTTATGTCCAATGTTATTGGAAAACCCTCCTGGGTCAGAAAACTCTTTTGGAACCGATGGAAGCTCCCGCCCAGCTCGATTTCCTTTACTGTTTCCAGGAAGAAGAGGTCCCACTGGGATATATATTTTGGGAGATCCGGCATTTGATCCGCAGACAAACCAATAAGGTCTCTAAAGGCCTGGTTGTATGCCAGTAGCTTGCCATTTGGCTTTACTGCCAACATAGCTTGAGTCGATTTTTCTATGGTCTGCCTCAGCATATATAAGTTTTGTCTTTCCCGGTTTTCCCGTTCGATGGTCCTCAACCAGTGTTCGGTTTCCCAATGTTCCCGGGTGGCTGATAGAAAATTCTCGTCGGGTATCCAGGGAAAGTTTTGATAAAGAATATTATTTCTTATGATGATGGGATGGCTGATAATGGCTTCCTTTAAGAGAGAGGGAGCTGTCTTCCAGCGGTCATATTGACAGAGAGATATGATCGGGTAATGTGGGAATATAAGAGAGTTACAGCGAGAATTGGTTTCAACCAGATTTGAACTTTGGGCGAACCCGGTCATAGTGTGCATGGATTCACAGGTAAATCTTATTGCCCGGTAACCTTCTTTCAAGCATTGATTTAGAAACTCGATAAAAAAATCGCCCATCTGGGTCAAACGATCTTTATCATTGGGTTCCGGTAAAGCTTTTTGGTCCAATATCAATAATTGGCCGGATGATATGACAACCTTGGTATCAATGCCGGCCTTGCGCAGATAATCGATGATTTGTTCTTGATCGTGACTATTTAGCGCATATATGCATTTTTCGCCTTGCTGCAGACCCTGGACTATAAATGGTATTACGTTTTCTGACCATTCATCCTCATCATGATAAATAAGACAAGCATGATCGTGTGGCTGCAACCTGCAAACGCTTTTGTTGGAAAAAGAGATACCCATACTCAGAAACAACCCTTATGAAAATATAAACAAAGGAATATATTCTACATTATTATACAACTTCCTTCTTTTGACAGCAGAATCTTTTTTGAGGTCCCTTATTGAGGGAGAAAAACGTAGAAAACCGCACCCTGGCCGGGTTGGCTTTCCACCCGGATCCGGCCGCCATGGGCCTCTACATAGCTGCGGGCTATGGCCAGTCCCAGACCGGTACCCCCCGAAACGCGGCTACGGCTTTCATCTGCCCGATAAAAACGGTCGAATACATGGGGCATATCAGCAGAGGCGATACCCGGACCGTTGTCCTGCAGCCTGAACTCGACACCCTGGCCGATCTGCCGCAGCGACAGATTGATTATCCCGCCTTGGGCCGGAACATGGCGCATGGCATTGGTCAATAGATTGATGAGGACTTGGATCAAACGCTGGCGGTCCGCCTTAAAGGTCTTAATCACCGGCTCTGCATTGAAGGTGAAAACTATCCCCGCTTCCTCCATGCTCAGCCGGAGGGGGAGGAGGGCTTCAGCGATCTCTGTCGGACCTATGGGTTCCGGGTTGAGCCTAAGCTGTCCGGCTTCAGCCTGCCCGATAGTTTCCAGATCTTTGACCAAGCGGGTCAGGCGGATGATCTCATCGACCAGTCCGCTCTTGACTTCATCGGTAATCTCGAGATTGCCGGATTGTATAGCCTCCAAGTTTCCCCGCATGATGCTAAGTGGCGTACGCAACTCATGAGCGATATTGGCAAACAGTGTATTACGGTTCTGTTCATGGGAATAAAGTTCTTCGGCCATTCGATTAAAATCCCCGGCTAGTTCCCTGAATTCACGGTCACCCAAACAATCGATCCTGACCCCCAGATTGCCGCGGGCTACCTCGTGGATAGCGGAAGATAGCTTATTTATAGGCTGGGTTATGCGTCGGGCCAATATAATACCCGTCAGTAAAGAGATAAGGGCGAGAAGGCTGATGCCCTGGGCGATGTGTTGTTTTATTTCAGTCAGATAACTGTTTTCAAGACTGGTCAGCCCCTGCTTTAAGGGGCTGAATACTTGAATAGCAGCTATTATCTTTCCATTGGCTGATACCTGATAACTGGAGTAGGTTTCTTCGTCCGGGACCAGATGTGAGCCGACCAGCAAATCTTCCGAATCAGCTACTATTATCCCAGCCGGATCGGTTATCAGGATCCGGCGGTCCATCATCATAGAGCTGCCGGGCCCGTTGCCCATCATAAAACCCGGCCTGCGGCCCGGCCGGCCTGAATCTATCCAGTCCTGCAGGCCGTCCAGGCTGCCATTACTCAGATAATAACTCTGGGTCAAGCTCGAATAGCGTTGGACCATATTCACGTTGAAACGGTCAACATACTGGGCAAACTGATTACGACTGATCAGATAGGCCACTAAACCTGAAATGGCAGCGGAAAGTACCGCCACCAGTATAATGATGAGGGTTATACGGCCGGTCAGGCCGGTTTTGTTGTTTTGCCACATCTTATTCAGCAAGTTTATAACCCACCCCATAAACAGTTTTTATTCGCCAGGTCAAAGCGGGGAAAGCCTCCATCTTACGGCGGAGGTTGTTGATATGTGTGTCGATGGTACGTTCATAACCTTCATAGATATCTCCGTAGACACGCTCCAGTATCTGCAGACGGCTGAATACCTGGCCCGGATTCTCGGTGAGCATCAATAATATCTTGAATTCGGTGGAGGTCAGGGCCAGGGGCTGACCGTTGATAATAGCCTCAAAGCGTTGAATATCCAGGACCAGGGAGCCCAGTGCCAGTCCCGTTTTGTCACCGCGATTGACCACCCGGCGCAGTACCGCCTTGATACGGGCGGTTAGTTCCCGCGGGGAAAAGGGCTTGGTGATATAGTCATCGGCGCCCATCTCCAGACCTAGAAGCTTATCGATCTCCTCAACCCGTGCAGTTAGCATGATCACCGGAGTATCATCAACGGCACGGATATCCCTGAGCACGTCCAGACCGGTTTTCCCGGGCAGCATGATATCAAGAATGATCAGGTCCGGCTTTGCTTCTTTCCATAGAGCCAGAGCCTGCAAACCGTCCCGGGCTTCCAGGGTTGAGAATCCCTCGGCCGCCAGGTAGGAGGTAAGCATCTTGCGCAGATTGTCTTCGTCTTCCACGACGAGCAGAAGGTTGCCCATAGAATCCCCTCCGGGTAAGTGATCGGTATGAATAGAGAACAGGATAGACCCCCGGAAAAGGCCAGGAGTCTATCTCTTGAGATTAAGCCTTAGTTAGTTGTTCAGAGCGCAGTTACCGCAAGTACCGGTTCTATAACACCCATCCGATGGCTGCCCATAACGCCTCCACAATTTCCACGGCTGCCCCTGCCGCCGGGTCCGGGAGCGGATGACATCTGATCATACTGAGCCTGGGTGATGGTCCCGGCCTTCAGCAGTTCCTGCAAAGCCTGAACCCGGTATTCGTTCATCTTGGTCTGGCGCTCTGCTCCAGAAAGGTCGGCCAGCTTATCTCTATATTGCTCCATTTTCTCCTGCAAGGCAACTCGGGCATCATAGTCGGCCTGGGTAAGCTTGCCGCTCTCGACCAAAGCCTTCAGGCGGGCATCTCGGTTAGCCTCCGTCTTTTCCTGTTGCTGGTCGGTTAGTCCGGTGCAGATGCCGGTTCCATTGCCCAAACCTAAGTGGCCATTTCCGGTCTTATTATTGGTGGTGGCTGCCAGTACTGGTGCACCGATGGCTACCAGCAGCAAGCCCACTATCAGTAATATACCCAGCTTTTTTCTTACTTTGCTTTTCAACAGGATCCCTCCATTTCTATTTGATGTTTAGAGTTTAACAGGCGAATCTAAATATAGTTTCAAGAGAGTATCAAGATTTCTGGTCATTTCTTCAGAGCAAGTTGATGGCTTATTGTGAAGTAGGAGCGAATTCTATATCCGCCCGACAAATCGGCTCGATTTATCGAAGGCCTTGGGCTTGTGCTATAATAATACGGAAAAAGCGAAGGAGGAATGGGCGAATGCAGGATAACAACAGCGATATCGAGAAAATGCGTGAGTTAATAGAGAAAAAGAAACAGAAGAGTGCGTCCCAGGGCAGCATCAAGCGGGGGCCCCAGGACCGTTTTGGCACCACCCACCCGAAAAACCTGAAAAAGAATAAAACAAATCAGGAATCCAGCGAAGAATAAAGAGGCTTAGATGAAGTCATTAGTATTAGCGGAGAAACCCAGTGTAGGACGGGAGATCGCCCGGGTCCTGCAGTGCAATCAAAAGGGCAAGGGCTTTAATGAAGGACCACGCTATGTGGTCACCTGGGCTCTGGGTCATCTGGTGACCCTAGCCGAGCCGGATGATTACGATCCGCGCTTGAAGGAATGGCGCATGGAGGATCTGCCCATGCTGCCGGATAGGATGAAACTTAAGGTAATTAAACAGACCTCTCAGCAATTTCATGTCGTGCGGGAATTGATGAAACGCGGAGATATCGAGAACCTTATCATCGCCACCGATGCCGGACGGGAAGGGGAACTGGTGGCCCGCTGGATCATGGAGCAGAACCATTGGAAAAAGCCATTCTTCCGCCTATGGATATCGTCTCAGACCGACAACGCCATCCGTGATGGGTTCAAGAACTTGAAGCCGGGGAAGGACTTCAACAACCTTTATGATGCAGCAGTGTGCAGGGCTGAAGCCGACTGGCTGGTGGGACTCAATGTTACCCGCACCCTCACCTGTAAATTCAATGCCCAACTCAATGCTGGCCGGGTGCAGACCCCGACTCTGGCCATGATGGTGGCGCGGGAGCAGGAGATAAAAACCTTTGTTCCTCAACCGTACTGGACGCTTCGGGTCAGCTTCGGGGATTGCAGCGGAGAGTGGCGTAATCAATCGGGTTCCCGCATATTTGATAAAGGCCAGGCTGATGAGATATTGGCCCGGGTCCAGGGAAAGCCCGGTATCATAAGGGAAGTAAAAAAAGAAACTAAAAGCGAACCGCCGCCGCTTGCGTATGATCTCACCGAATTACAGCGTGATGCGAACCGCCGCTTCAACTGGTCGGCTCACAAGACCCTGGATGTTTTGCAGGATCTCTACGAGCGGCACAAGCTGGTAACCTACCCCCGGACCGATTCCCGGTACATACCGGGTGATGTAGTGCCCACCCTGCCGTTGCGGCTGAAAGGCATGAACACCGGGCATTATGCTGCATTGGTAGGTCCTTTGCTGCTTAAAACGCCAAAACCGGGCAAGCGCCTGGTAGATGACAGCAAGGTTTCCGATCACCATGCGATAATACCGACCGAGCAAACCCTGGACCTCTCCCGTCTGGATGCGGATGAAAGAAAGCTGTATGATTTGATAGCCCGGCGTTTTATAGCTGTACTCTACCCCCATTATTGTTATGACCAAACTACTCTGATCACCAACGTACAGGGAGAGGATTTCTATTCCAAAGGTCGGGTGGTGATCGATCAGGGCTGGAGGGTCGCCCAGAACGCGCCGTCGGAAAAAGACGATTCCGAAGATGATGCCTTGCCCGAACAGACTCTGACCGCGCATCAAAAAGGAGAGAAGGTGGAGGTCAAGACCGTCAGATTAGGCAAGGGTCAGACCAAGCCGCCGGCTCGGTATAATGAAGCCACCCTCCTGACCGCTATGGAGCACTGCGGCAAGATGGTAGCAGATGAAGAACTGCGTGAAGCCATCAAGGGCAGTGGTCTGGGTACGCCGGCCACCCGGGCGGAGATAATCGAAAAGCTTATCCATACCAGCTATATCGAACGACACGGCAAGGAACTGGTCCCTACCTCTAAGGGGATACAATTGATCGGCCTGGTCCCAACGGCCCTGCGCTCGCCGGAACTTACCGCTGACTGGGAACAACGCTTAGCGGATATCGCCCGGGGCCAGGGCAAAAAGGCCGAATTCATAGCCGATATCCGCAAGAATGCGGCGGAAATGGTACGGGTGGTCAAGGCAGGGGAAGCCGTTTACCACGCCGACAATGTCACCAAGACCAAATGCCCGCAATGCGGTCGCTATATGTTGTTGGTCAACGGAAAAAAGGGACGCATGCTGTCCTGCCCCGACCGATCCTGCGGCTACCGCCAGCCGGAGAAGGGCGAAGACTACCGCCCGGGGAGCCGAGCCAATCAACGCTTGATCGCTCAGTACAGTGATAAAGAGGAGATCGGCATCAATGTAGGCGAGATGATCAAGGCGGCCTTGGAGAAAAAGCAGAAGGCAGATAAATGATGGTAATAGGCCAGTTTATAAGGGTTAGCTGCATTATAACAGTAAATCCAAACCGGGGCTTGCAGATAGTTGGATTTCCATGTAAAATAAAAAAGCTGTGATGTTATAAGGGAATCAACCGTTAAATCGCGGCAAAACAACTAAATAGTAATGTACGGAGAGGTGGCTGAGTTCGGCTGAAGGCGCTCGATTGGAAATCGAGTAGACGGGTAACACTGTCTCGCGGGTTCGAATCCCGCCCTCTCCGCCATTATAGATTTAGCAAGGGTTTCGGGTTTTCATCCGGAACCCCTTTGGTATTTTCACAATTGGGAGGGTGGGTGAGAACCCGCGCCAGGTTCCGACGGCCAAGGATGGCCTAGTATCGCGGGCGCCAAGGACGGCGCATGAGCGATGGAATCCCGCCCTCTCCGCCATTATAGATTTACCAAGGGGTAAACTTTTAAAGAATCGAGTGTACGGCAGAAAAGGAAGCAAGGCAAGCCGTTTGTTTTTTTCGTCTTACTCCATGTATTAACTTTCGTAAATGGCAGCCATATCATGTATACGCCGCTTCATTTCTGAGCGTATGTGCGGCTCTAAACACTCGCATTTATCCCCGAAACCAAAAAGGATATCGTAGTAGTATTCGTTTTCTATGAAAGGAAAACTAACAATGTAATGCTCATCACCATCTGGCGCAAGGTGTTCATAAGCGCAATAATCAAGTACCCGGTCCATGACAGATTTATGAATACGAATTTTGATTTTTGTTTGCATAGTTGCCAAAATATCCGTAAAATCTAACTGCGGTTTTTGATAATCTCGTGGCGTAAAAGATTCCTCTTGTATTTGTAGGTTTGATATGCGGGTCAGTTTGAATAAGCGATAATCATTTCTATTAAGGCAATACCCTTGCCAATACCAATGGCTACTTTTCAATACAAGCTGATACGGCTCGGCTGTTCGTGCGGTTTTGTTTCCGTAGCGGTCTGTATATTCAAAAGAAAGCAGTCTGTTTTCCTGTAAAGCCGTTTTGATAACCTCCAAATATGGTTGTATGTTCCTGTCGCCCATCCACGGACTCAGATCTATATATATTTGATTTGCTTTTAATTCAATGTCTTTCGCTCGGTCGGCGGGGATAAAACTCTTGACTTTCGCAAGGGCGTTTACCAGTTCATCACCTCGTATCATGTTGGAAAGACTGGAAAGCCCCATCAAGATAGCGGAAAGGTCGGCGGTCGAAAAAACCTTTTTATCAATCTTGTACTTATGCATGATTTCAAAGCCGCCGCCCACTCCCGATGCCCCGCGAACAGGAATACCCGCCATGTTGATAGTGTCTATGTCGCGGTAGATTGTGCGGGGTGAAACTTCAAACATATCTGCTAACTCCTGTGCGCCTATACGCTCTTTATCAAG
>JBLMZJ010000114.1:0-46223 GCA_050258735.1 Deltaproteobacteria bacterium
CGGTCAGAGGTTTCGCGGTTACACTGTCTATCGGTATCATAGCTAGCATGGTAATCGCCTTGTACTTCACCAAGTGGATGCTGGTTATGTTTTCGCATATCACTAAAAATCAGAAGTTATATGGAATATAGGAGGGAGGGGAACACATGCATTTCTTTATTGAGAAAAGGAAAATATTCTACATCTTATCGATATTGATCATAATACCCGGCCTGGTTTCCCTCTTTACCAAGGGACTCAATACTGGTATTGATTTTCAGGGCGGATCAATTATTCAGGTCAGGATCACCGGAGAGGCCAGCGTGGGTGAAGTGCGCAGCGCTCTTAAAGAGATGAAACTGGAGAAAGCCGAGGTCACCCGCAGCGGTGATGAATTCTTTATCCGCACCAGTGAACTTGATCAGCAAGAAACCAAGCAGCTTCTGATTGATCTTAAGAAGGAGTTCAAGAACGTCGAGTACCGCAGCGCCGATACAGTAGGTGCGACTATTGGCAAGGAACTTTCCTGGAAAGCTATCTGGGCAGTTTTGGCTGCCGCATTGGCCATGTTGATCTATATTACCTTCCGGTTTGAATGGGAATTCGGAGTGGCGGCGGTCATTGCCGAGTTGCATGATATCCTGCTGGTACTGGGAATATTCTCGTTGTTCCAGTGGGAAATCAATTCACCGTTTATTGCGGCAATGCTTACCATCGTCGGTTATTCGATCAATGACACCATAGTTATTTTCGACCGCATCAGAGAAAATCTCAGGATGAAAAGAAAAGAAGACCATGCCAACCTGGTCAACCGGAGCATCATGCAATCATTGAACCGTTCCATAAATACTGTTCTGGTTTGTGTATTTGCATTATTTGCCCTGTATATCTTTGGGGGGATAAGTCTGCATTATTTTGTTCTGGCAATGCTGATAGGCTTTGTGGCCGGATGTTATTCATCCATCTTCGTAGCGAGCCCGATATGGTATGATCTTAAAAATAAAGAATAAGATTTGCATGACAAATCCACCACAGGCATGATATACTAATTTAAATTTTCATAACGTACTTTTCTATGGTCAGGCATTATGCCGGGCTCATCGAGCAGCGGAGGTATCCGTGGGACTTCATAAATATTATGGAGTCCCTTTTTTTAATCATTTATAGGAGGAATATCGGTGGACGTTAGGGTAAAGGCAGCTTGGATATCGGTTTTTAGCAATACGTTTTTGACAGTGGGGAAATTGGTAATAGGCCTGATGATCGGGTCCATAAGTGTTATTTCCGAAGCGATACATTCCGGAAATGATCTGTTGGCATCCTTCATAGCCTTATTTTCTGTAAAAACTTCCACTAAACCTCCTGATGAACAACACCCGTACGGACACGGTAAAATTGAAAATATTTCGGGTACCATAGAGGCTATACTGATATTTGTGGCAGCCATAATGATTATTACCGAGGCCATAAAAAAGATACTCCATGGCGGGCAGCTTATGGAGACCGGATGGGGCATAGTCATAATGGGGGTTGCCGCAGCAATAAATTATGTAATCTCTACCTATCTGCTGAGGGTGGGACGGAAAACCCATTCGGTAGCACTGGAGGCCGATGGTATGCATCTGCGTACCGATGTTTATACCTCTTTAGGTGTATTCATTGGTTTGATTCTGATAAAGATAACCGGGGAACAATTGATTGACCCGATTGCGGCCATGCTGGTTGCCTTGATCATTATCAAGGCTGCATATGAATTGACCAAAAAGGCCTTGAGGCCACTCTTGGATGCCGCTATCGCCCCTGATAACCTGAGATTGATAGAAGTGATTCTTGAAGAATATAATTCCAGTTTTATAGAGTACCACGAATTAAGAACCAGGCAAGCAGGCAGAGACTCATATATCGATCTGCATCTGGTGATAAATCCTCACCATTCTATTCAGGAAGCTCATGATCTTTGTGATGCCATTGAGGCACGCATCGAAAGCGCAATCATGCATTCCCATGTGATGATCCATGTAGAACCTGCGGATATCGAGGGCCAAAATGGCTAATAATTTATTTTGGATAAAAGGATTTTGTCTTTTTTGCTAGAATAGAATTGCTTGTAGACTATTGTTGAATGGGGTGTCGTCGATGCAGGCCTATTTGATTCTGGCCCTGATGTTTTTCGCTGGTATAGCAGTTTTTGTATTTCAGAATCCGACTATGGTTACTGTACATTTTATAAACTGGACCTCACCTAAGGTTTCAATTGCGGAAGTTGCCCTGGTGGCAGCCTGCGCCGGTGCGATACTGGTTTTCCTGGTTGACAGCTTCCGCTATTTCAAGGTGGCCAAAGAGACCAGAGAACTCACCCAGGCCAATCGAAAACTGCAAAATGAACTCAAGAGCTTAAAGGGCGAAAAGACCAGCCGTAAGGATAAAAAGGCAAGCGATAAGGGGAAAACAGCAACATCCGAGAGCGTTGTTGCAGAGGCAAGCCCCCAGTCATCGCCTGATGTACAGCTGCCTGCTGATCAGATTGAAGATAAATAATGCCTTGATGCATAGCATAGTTTGATACCCCGGAGTAATTGGCCTCCGGGGTTTTCTTATATGGGTTATATCATGCGATTTCGGTATTTACTTGTGATATAATGCATTTATCGTTAACAGGAGTTGAGGATATTGGAAATAATAACTTCACATAATGCCCTTGATTTTGATGGTCTGGCATCCATGGTGGCGGCCAGTAAGCTTTATCCATCAGCTACCCGGGTTTTTTCCGGAACCTTATCCAAGAACGTAAAACGCTTTATTGCTCTCTATAAGGATTTCCTGCTGATGAAAATGCCCAGGGAGGTTGATTTCAGCAATTTGTCCCGTATGATCGTGGTGGATACCGCCAATGCGAATCGCCTGGGGCACCTTACCGAATTGGCACAGCGGGGATCAGTCGATTTTCACATTTACGACCATCACCCGCCCGCCCCCGATGACCTCAGGGGTAGCTTCGCCAGGATAGAAGAGGTAGGGGCGACCACTACCATTCTGGTAGAAGAGATAATCGAGAGAAACATTCCTTTGGCTGCATTTGATGCAACTATCCTGGCTCTCGGCATCTATGAGGATACCGGCAGCCTGCTCTTCTCATCCACCACCCCACGAGATGTTTCAGTTGTAGCCTACCTCCTGAGCAAAGGCGCCAATCTTAGTATTATTTCCAACTTCATGGAACAACCTTTTTCAGGACAGCAGAGACAGTTGATGCAGGATCTATTAGCGACTGCACGCCACTATCGTATCAAGAACCTCGACATAGTAATTGCCGTGTCGGA
The DNA here is from genome assembly GCA_050258735.1 of Deltaproteobacteria bacterium. Taxonomy (GTDB): domain Bacteria; phylum Bacillota; class Syntrophomonadia; order Syntrophomonadales; family Syntrophomonadaceae; genus Syntrophomonas_A. Next base: position 3,300 of record JBLMZJ010000114.1, read on the forward strand.
GAAAGATAAATATATACCCGGATTGGACATCGTAACTCACCGTATTTTTGAAATGGAAGAGACCGATGTCATATTCGTTATTGCCAAAATGGATGAAAAGCTAAATATAGTGGCCCGCAGCCGCAGCAACAATGTCAAGGTGAACGAGGTGCTGCGCCCGCTGGGCGGTAAGGGCCATGATAAGGCGGCTTCAGGCATCATCAAAGATAAGAATGTGGAAGAAGTAGTGGCAATAATAATCGAGGGCCTGGGTAATATGGTTAATCCCGGTTTGGTAGCCCGGGATATCATGTCTACGCCAGTAAAAAGCGTCCCGCTGTTTATCAGCATGGAAGAGGCAGGTCGCGTCATGCTGCGCTATGGGCATACCGGAATGCCGGTAGTAGACGGTGATAACATGGTCGGGGTCATTTCCCGCCGCGATGTGGATAAAGCCCGCATGCATGACCTGGGGCATGCGCCGGTAAAGGGTTTCATGACCACAGGTGTAATGTCCGTGACCCCCGACACTCCAGTCCCTGAAATCCAGCACATTATGGTGGACTATGATATCGGCAGACTTCCGGTCGTTGATGAAAAAGGACATTTGGTCGGCATCGTATCCCGTACCGACATAATACGTACCCTGCATGGCAGCGATTATCCTGAAGACCATGAGATCCTTTATTCCGGTGGCAGTGAAAATGAAAACTGCCTGCAAATCATGAAGGAAAGACTGCCGGCTCGAATAATGGATATACTGCAGACTGCTGGTTTGGCAGCACTTAATCTCGATAGTTCTGTATATTGTGTGGGAGGTTTTGTAAGGGATCTATTCCTGGATGTTCCCAATTTCGATGTTGATCTGGTGGTTGAAGGTAATGGAGAAGAAATGGCCCGTAGACTTGCCGAGCGTTTGGGGGGTAAAGCCAGGATTCATGAAAGATTCCGTACTGCTGTGATAATGCTGCCGGATGGCAGCAAGATCGATGTGGCTACCGCCCGAACCGAGTACTATGAGTTTCCGGCCGCGCTGCCCAAGGTGGAGCGTTCCTCCATACGTGAGGATCTGTATCGCCGGGATTTTACTATAAACACACTGGCGATAAACCTGCTTCCTGAGCACTTCGGGGACCTCATCGATTACTTTGGCGGACGCAAGGATCTGGAAGAGGGCTATATCAGGATACTATACAATCTTAGTTTTGTTGAAGATCCTACCCGTATACTCAGGGCTATCCGTTTTGAGCAGCGTTACCAGTTTCAAATCGAAACCGATACACTGCGTTTTGCCAGGGATGCCATCGAACGGCATCTGTTGGGCAAGTTATCATATAAACGTATCCTGACAGAGCTTATCCTGATACTCAATGAGAAAGACCCGGGACCAGCTTTGGACCGGTTAAAGGAGATAGGGGTCTGGCAGTACGTATTACCAGAGGTGCAATTGGAGCATCTGAACCGGGTGACTTTGAAACGCATACCGATTATATCGGTATGGTTCGAAGAACGATATTATCCTGTTATCATCAAGACCTGGCTGGTTTATATCACAGTACTTCTGTCCCGACTGAGCGAAGAAAAAGTCGCCGGTATAATCGAACGTTATCACTTTGACACATATTCAGCCCGGTCGATACGGGAATCACAAGCCGTCCCGGAAATGGCGGAAAGACTGATGAAAAACCCTGGGATGCCGATGACAGAGATCGATTCCACTATTAAAACCTGGACCCGTGAAAATATCGTATATCTTTTGCTGCTGGTCCGCGAGGAGGAACCATGGGAACAACTGATCCACTATCTTGATCTCAAGGAAAGTGTAGAGGTAAAGATAAACGGGAATGATCTGAAAGAATTGGGTCTGAAACCAGGGCCGGATTATAGTCGTATATTGGAAGAGTTATATGCACTGGAGATAAGTGAAACCATCCATACTCGTGAAGAGGAACTCACCGTCGTCAGAATGTGGATAGAAGAGGGTAGGTTTTGATTAATGGAAAATGTTCTTCTTGAAAAAATTATATGGCTTCCGGCCATAATCATTGGCTTGACTTTTCATGAGTACTCTCACGCATGGGCAGCAGACCGGCTGGGTGACGATACCCCATATTTGCAGGGACGCCTGACCTTGAATCCAGTGCCCCATATAGATGTGATAGGTTTTATTATGCTTCTTTATGCCGGTTTTGGCTGGGCTAAACCAGTCCAGGTCAATCCTTACCGTTTTAAAAATTTGCGGGTTAAGGAAGGCATGTTATTGGTTTCCCTCGCAGGTCCCGCTATGAATCTTCTTTTGGCTGTCATAGGAATGGCTGCTTTTAAGATAATAGGCATAAATCCACTGGACAGTATTGCTGTAAGTCAGAGTGCTGCTGCTCGCTTGCTTGCGCCGTTGGTTTCAATAAATCTGGGTTTGATGATCTTCAATCTGATCCCGTTACCGCCGCTGGACGGGTCCAAAATACTGACCGGGCTGCTGCCGGATTCGGCGGGGAGATATATTTATGCCCTTGAACAATATGGGACAGTCATACTCTTACTGCTTTTCTTTACCGGTGCTTTTTCAAGGTTTCTTGGGCCATTACTATACGGGACATACGGGCTTATTTATAACATATTCTTTTGATATTTTAGATCGGGGGCTGTGTATGACTTATTTAGTCGACCTGGAGGCCTTTCACGGGCCGATGGATCTTCTCCTGTATCTGATCGAGAAGGACGAAATAAATATATATGATATCCCGATCGCAAGGATCAGTGACCAATACATATCATATCTTCAAGTGAGCGGTGTCTCTGATCTGGATAACCTGGGCGATTTTCTCCTGATGGCTTCCTATCTCCTGAACCTGAAGTCTCGTATGCTCCTGCCCCGCCCGCCAGTAGAAATGATAGGCGAAGAAGCTGAGGAGATCGATCCCCGTGAGGAATTGGTGCAGAGATTACTTGATTACAAACGCTATAAAGAAGCCGCAGTCTCATTGGGTCTAAGACAAGAAGGAGATTTGGCCCGGATCTTTTATCGTAATGCCGGTGATGAACTGCTGGGACCGGAAGAGATAATTACTGACCTGGGAGCTTTGCTAAAGGCTTACCGGACAGTACTTCATGAATTGTCTGAGGAGCCATCGTTTGAAATCAGGCTTGAAGAGATTAGTGTTGAGGATAAAATGGAAGAGATAACGAACCGACTGGCAGAGAGTGCTGGCGGGATGATCTTTCAGGACTTATTTTTGGGGATCAGATACCGGCGCGAAGCCTATGCATTGTTCATGGCCCTGTTGGAGTTGCTTCGGCTTCAAAGGGTAATGGCAAGCCAGGCTGCTGTGTTTGGAGAAATAATGATTTACCTGCGGGGTGAACAGAATGTTGATGAGGGATGAGGTCAAGGCAGCACTGGAAGCCGTACTTTTTGTACGTGGAGAGACAGTAGGTCTTGATGAATTGGTTGAATTACTGGAAGTTCCGCTCTTAGACCTCAAAGAGATTATGGATGAACTCATAATGGAGTATAATAAGAAGCACAGGGGGGTGCAGATCATAGCCATGGAAGGCCCAGCCTATCTGATGTGTACCCATCCGGCCTGTTCGGATATCTTGTGCAGAATGGAACGACCGGTAAGACGGCGACTCTCCCAGGCTTCACTGGAGACACTGGCCATAATCGCTTACCGCCAGCCGGTTACCCGGGCAGAGATCGAAAAAATCCGGGGCGTAAAATGTGATAAAGTGATTACCAGTCTTTTGGAACGAAATCTGATTGAGGAGGCTGGTTCCAAGGCAGTAGCCGGAAAACCAATGCAGTATGTTACCAGCGACGGCTTCTTGAAGGTTTTTGGTTTGACCAGCCTGAAGGAACTGCCGGAATTGGAGGAGGCTTAACCGCGATGGCGGATGACAAGCTGGAAGAAGAAATATACCGTAAATTGCAGCATGCCCGCAAGTTGGCCCGATATATGAGCAGTACCGAGGACCTCGTCGAGCAACAGATACTAAAGGCCCAGGAAAAAGGCGGTTTCGATAACCTTGATGGAGCCGGTAAACCTGTCGAGTTCGAGGAAAATCCTTATGAACCACCGGAACTGCGCATGGTCTACAAGATCCTCAAGGACAACGATTTTGCCCCTTATTGGGTGGAACTGGGCAAGGAGATCGACCATCAATGGAAGCGATTCTGGGATGATGTCGAATACTTCAGGAAGTATTCAGCTATGATTTACCGGGATAAACGTTCCCGTCAGTCCATCGAACGTTTTGAGAAGAAAAAGGCACATTTTTATTATGAACAACGTCTGGTTCTGGAAACGATCAACAAGAAGATAATCGACTATAATCTGCACTGCCCTACTTTTCAGCAGGGACGAGCAAATTTTATTGTTGACGATCAGATGTATATAGTAATAAGCGGGATCGAAAAGGCCATAGAAGAGGCATTGACAGAGCGAGAAAAAGGATAGCAGAAACCATAACGCGGGAGAAGTTTTATGTGGGTATGGATAGTTGCAGCAGGGATGGCCATGTTGCTTCTGACGTTCAACCTATTATATGTCAGGATGAAATTTGCCTACGATCTTTTATATACCGGGCAACAGAAGACCTTTAGATTTAGTTTCGTGCCGGTATTTGATCGGTTCAAATGGGGGAAAACCTTCAAAGCCCCTGCTTCCCCCGGAGAATGGATCGATCTGGTCGGAACTGTCTTGGAAACGAGGAGCAGATCGGGCAAGATGGAAGCTGACAATAATAATGAAGTAGAGCAAAAGAAAAAACAAGATAAACCTGCCCGATATCTAAATGTAGCTTTCTCCGATTATTATCGGCTTTTCCGACTATTCATGTCCCATCTGGTTTTGGAAAGTTTTAATTGGCAGACCTCGTTAGGACTGGATGATCCAATGCACACAGCACTTGCCTGCGGCGGGGTCTGGGCGTTTAAGGGCAATTTCATCGGTATGCTCAGCCATTTCAGCTCATTGGAAAGAGTACAATTAGAAGTTCAGCCAGTTTATGAGGATACGGGATTATCCAGCAGGTTGGATAGTATATTCAAAATTAGAATAGTGTATATTATGCTTATAATAATCTTGGCCAGTTTTATTTCTGTAAGGGGGTATATAGATGGATACTCAGCAAGAAAAGCAAAACCATCCCATTGAAGGACTTATGAAAACTGCCATGGAAGCTATCAAGCAGATGGTCGATGTGAATACCGTGGTAGGTGACGCTGTAGAAACTAACGATGGCAGTGTTATCATCCCCATTTCCCAGGTTGCTTGCGGCTTCGGTGCAGGCGGCGGTGAATATGAGGTATTGAATAACTCCAGATCACATGAACTACCTTTCGGCGGAGGTGCAGGAGCAGGTGTTTCGGTGAAGCCAGTTGGGTTTCTGGTAGTGCGCATGAATGAAGTTCGTCTTATCTCGGTCAACGGTAACCAGTTAGCTGAACGTGTAGTGGATACGCTTCCCGGTCTTCTGGATAAATGGGAAAGCATCATGGAAAAACGCAGCAACAACTGTAAAAGAAGCAGAGCGGAATACGAAGAATAATCGTTATAGCATAAACCGATAGCGGGAACAGCTCTTTTTAGGGCTGTTCTATTTTTTTTTTCGCCCACATAGCCTTCATATAAGCAAATTGTTGAAGGATGGGGCTCATGCTTAATTATATATGGCTGTTCCTATTGGCTGTCGGTATTATATTTGCGGCTGTTAACGGACGAGTAGAGGTAGTTACCGATGCAGCGTTGAAATCATCCAAGGAGGCTGTAGAACTGTGTATAAATCTGGTTGGAATAATGGCTCTATGGCTGGGTATTATGAAGATTGCCGAGAAAGCAGGGTTGGTCCGCTGTCTGGCCCGAGCATTGAAGCCTATTACGGTCAGATTGTTTCCCAGTGTCCCCCCTGAGCATCCGGCCATAGGGGCCATAATCATGAATCTGGCAGCCAATATACTTGGGTTGGGTAATGCAGCAACCCCCTTCGGCATGAAGGCCATGCAGGAACTCAAGGAACTGAATGGCGATTCGGATGAAGCATCCACTGCCATGTGTACTTTCCTGGCTCTGAACACCTCGTGTATCACACTGTTACCCGCCACCATAATTGGTGTGAGATTATCCTTCAATTCCGCCAACCCGGTAGAAATCGTCGGTCCATGTATATTTGCCACCGGGTTCTCCATGATAGTAGGTGTCGGCTTGGATTACTGGTTTCGCACCTATAGCCGTTGGAGGATCAAGTGATGCTGTACAGTATCCTGACTGAGGTTTCCCGGTGGGCGATACCTTTTCTCTTATTGGTCATACCTGCATATGGTGCCATGCGTCGTGTTCCGGTATATGAGACCTTCGTAGAAGGGGCAGAAGAGGGTTTTACCACGGCCATCAGGATCATTCCTTTCCTGTTGGGGATGATGGTTGCCATATCTGTATTTCGTGCCTCAGGAGCTATGCAATTCCTAAGTTTGGGGTTGAAGCCATTGACCACTTTACTGGATATACCTGCTGAGATCCTGCCCCTGGGTATCATGCGCCCGCTATCAGGCAGTGCCGTGCTGGGAATGGCAACCGAGTTGATGAAGGTATATGGGCCGGATTCATTTGTTGGACGCCTGGCTTCGGTCATGCAGGGAACTACGGACACTACCTTTTTTATACTTACCATCTATTTCGGTTCTGTAGGTATCAAGAAGTATAGATATTCAATAATAACCGGATTAAGTGCTGATATCACCGGGTTTATTGCCGCAGTTTACATCTGCCATCTGTTATTCAAATAAATGCACAAAAATTGCAGCCCTTAGGGTAATATATATCTATGATAAATAAATGGAGGGATAATATGCCGAGTGACATCGAAATAGCACAGGCTGCCCAAATGCTGCCAATCGGGCAGGTAGCAGCAGGCATCGGTCTGACAGAAAACGATATTGAATACTACGGCAAGTACAAAGCCAAAATATCCCTGGATATTTGGTCTCGTTTGGAGAATAAACCTTCCGGCAAATTGGTGCTGGTTACTGCTATAACGCCTACCCCGGCCGGGGAGGGGAAGACCACCACGACTATAGGACTTGGACAAGCACTTAATCATATTGGGAAAAAGGCTATAATTGCTCTGCGCGAACCTTCACTGGGTCCGAGCTTCGGGATCAAAGGGGGAGCAGCCGGCGGGGGTTACTCCCAGGTAGTGCCCATGGAAGATATCAATCTGCATTTTACCGGGGATATTCATGCAGTAAGTGCAGCGCATAATCTTTTAGCGGCGATTTTGGACAACCACCTGCATTTTGATAACGATCTTAATATCGATCCCAGACAGGTGGTGTGGCGCCGGGTCATGGATGTCAATGAACGAGCCCTGCGTAACATCATCATCGGACTGGGCGGGAAAATGGGCGGAGTGCCCCGAGAATCCGGTTTTGACATCAGTGTGGCTTCTGAGGTCATGGCATCATTGTGTCTTGCCTCTGACTTGATGGATTTCAAGGCACGATGCCGGCGTATGATAGTAGCTTATACCAGACAGGGAGAACCGGTTACTGCAGGAGATCTCAAGGTTGAAGGGTCCATGGCTCTGCTGATGAAGGATGCCATTAAACCTAATTTAGTACAGACCCTGGAGAATACCCCGGCTTTCATACATGGTGGTCCTTTCGCTAATATAGCCCATGGAGCCAATAGCCTCATTGCTACCAGAATGGGGAACAAACTGGCTGATTACATGATAACGGAAGCTGGCTTCGGAGCCGATTTGGGCGCCGAGAAATTCTTTGATATAGTCTGTCGCTATGGGGGCTTTAAACCTGATGCATCGGTCTTAGTAGCCACAGTGAGAGCCCTTAAGCATCATGGCGGGGTAAACAAAGGACGTTTATCTGAACCTGATCTGAGGGCGCTCAAAGCTGGCCTGGCCAATCTGGAAAAACAACTCGAAAACTTGCAGAACTTCGGATTGCCCGTGGTGGTGGCCTTAAATGAATTCCCCGGTGATACCCAGGCTGAGATAGATATGGTCAAAGACAGGTGCGCTGAGTTGGGTGCGGACCTTGCCCTGTCACGGGTTTGGGCGCAAGGAGGGGCCGGTGGAGTTGAACTGGCCGAGAAAGTAGTAAAGGCCTGTGAAAAGGGCAGCCAATTCCGTTATTTGTATCAGCTCCAGGAACCGATAAAGGATAAGATCGAAAAAATCTGCACTAAAATATATGGGGCGGAGGGGGCAGACTATAGTTCGGAGGCCATAAAGAACATTGAAAAGTACGAGATGATGGGTTATGGCGAGTTACCCGTCTGTATTGCCAAAACGCAGAATTCACTCTCGGATGATCCGCTTAAGCTGGGAAGGCCCAGAGATTACCGAGTAAGTATACGGGAAGTACGATTGTCAGCCGGTGCCGGATTCCTGGTCCCGCTGGCAGGGAACATCATGACCATGCCCGGACTTGGTCGGCACCCGGCGGCAGAAGACATTGATATCTTACCAGATGGCCAGATAATAGGTCTGTTTTAAAACAAAATAATAAATAGAAGGTTCCCCTTGTTTAGCTTCAAGGGGAACCTTTTTTGTTGAGAAAATGATTTATTTTAGACGATATGTAAGCCCTAAATTGTTCCGCATTTTTTGTCTAAATTCAAAAAAATATTTAAAAAAGAAGGATTTTTTTTCATTTTGGTAGAAGCTTTAATCTTATAAGTCGAATATTGAGTTGCCCAAAAGTCAAAAATGTATGACTTTATGGGCCGATTTGTGTCGTAAGGACCCCGGAATATGGGAGGAGGACGCTTTTGGTATCCAAAAGAAGTTTACTGGTTTTATTATTAAGTTGCATTATGGTAATGTTTCTGGCCCCGATTGTTTTAGCAAGCAGTACATATTATACAGTAAAGAGCGGAGACAGTCTTTGGACAATTGCAAGAAAAAATAACACTTCAGTGGACAAGCTTATTCAGCTCAATCATCTGAAATCAAATTTGCTGCAGCCGGGGATGAAGCTGTTGGTCAGTGGGCAGACCAGTATGGCCCCATCAAGGGCAGCTGCACCCAAGGTGAATTACCAGCCGGTAGTCTCCAGATCTGGATCCGGTATAAGCGGACAGGACATAGTAGGATTTGGAGCAAAGTTTTTAGGGACACCGTATCATTACGGCGGAGCCAGCCCGGGTGGTTTTGATTGTTCAGGTTTTGTAAGTTATTGTTATAGGCAATTCGGCTATCAATTGCCCAGAACGGCAGCCGGTATGGCAGGAGTCGGTACAGTAGTAAGTAAAGAAGAACTGGTTTGCGGTGATCTGGTATTGTTTCAAGGTACAGCGGGATCGTATGGTATAACCCACGTCGGTATATACGTAGGATCTGGGCAGTTCATACATTCCAGTTCCAGTGGCGGACGAGGAGTATGCTATTCATCGATATATGATTCCTACTATTCAGCTCACTATTATGGAGCAAGGAGAATTATTGACGTTCCGGTCGCTACAGTACCTGCTGACAGCGATAGCAGTGTAAAAGAGGGAGATGACGACGCACCTGCTCAATAAGCAGCAATAGTAAAAAAATGCTAAATGGACAGGCTCCAAGCCTGTCCATTTTTTATCATAGAAAAATAAAGTTTAGCTGTGTATCAGTGCGAATAATTCCGCCCGTGTCTCACTACGGGTTTCAAACAGCCCCCTGACCGCAGAAGTAACAGTTATAGCACCGGGTTTTCTGACCCCACGCATAGTCATACACATGTGTTCAGCTTCGATGACTACTGCTACTCCAAAAGGATTTAGAGTATCATTGATACAATCAGCTATTTGCGAAGTGAGACGTTCCTGCAACTGAGGACGATGCGCAAAGGCGTCGGCCACCCTGGCCAGTTTGCTTATGCCTACTACCTTGCCTCCGCGGGGTATATAGGCAACATGGGCCTTTCCGTAGAAGGGGAGCAGGTGATGTTCACACAGCGAATAAATGGGGATGTCCTTGACCAACACCAGTTCATCGTGAAATTCGGTAAAGGATACCTGCAATAATTCCCGGGGGTCGATTTCCAGACCGGCAAAAACCTCTTCATAAAGATCGGCTACACGCCGCGGCGTATCCAGCAGACCTTCACGGGAAGGGTCTTCCCCTACAGCTTCCAAAATCATCTTGATGGCGGTCTCAATTTTTTCACGATCGATAACCTTCTTGTCCATTTACGAAGCCTCCAAGAAGAATACTTATTAACAACTAAAGATATCATAACAGAAAAGCGTCAATCAGACTAATGATACAAGGATTTATGGTATTCGCGTAGAATGGTCTATTATGAACGTGTTCGGCTGAGAAAATGCACTGGGAGTGCGTTGAATAATTTAAATAGGATAGGTTTTAAGATTTGAGATTGGCAAAATACCTGGCTATGGCGGGAACAGCTTCCCGCAGGCACGCCGAGGAACTGATCATACAAGGAAGAATCAAGGTCAATGGGGAGGTCGTAGAAACACCTGCCTTTAATATTGATCCTGAATATGATGAGGTGTCTTTTGATGGCAGGTTGCTGCTCCCCCAAGATAAAATTACCGTCTTATTATATAAACCAGTCGGATACATAAGCAGTGTTTTAGATCCCCAGGGCAGACCTACTGTAATGGATTTGGTCAGGGACATCGACCAACGGATCTACCCGGTCGGAAGATTGGATATGGACACAGAAGGCTTGCTTTTGATGAGTAATGATGGGGATTTTTCCAACCTTATGATCCATCCCCGGTACGAGATGTGGAAGACATACGAGGCTCTGGTAAAGGGTTCGCTCAACGGCGATGAACTTAGCAATCTGGAACTGGGTGTGGAACTGGAGGATGGAATAACTGCGCCCGCTAGGGTAGAAATACTTCGACGGAATAACGGAGATACCCTCATTAAGATAGAGATACATGAAGGGCGGAAAAGGCAGGTGCGCAGGATGTGCGATTTTATAGGACATCCGGTCATTCACTTAAAAAGGATAGCCTTTTCCGGATTGTACCTTGACGGGCTTCGACCGGGTCAGTACAGACGCCTGACAGAGGAAGAAGTAGAGAGATTGGTTTATATGGCTAAGACGAAAAGAGACTAGTTAGCAGAAGCAGTCTACAAAAAGGTGATAATGATGGAGTTGGGCTTGAGACCTTACCGTGGCCTTGGAAAACTTGATATTCTTCATCGACGGCTCAACGATTGTAACTGTCATGCAAAGCAGTATGGGTTAGTATTATTTGCTGCTGATCATGGGATAAGTGAGCACAAATTGAGCAATTATGAACCGTTATCATCCAACCGCATCATAGAACAACATATATCTGGAATGTCGCCGACTGCCCGGATGCTTAGCCGTCTGGGCAAAAGGGAGTATATCCTGGATGTTGGTTTAGCCCGGCCAATATCTGACGATGTTGTGGGTGAATTGGAGAAAGTAGAATTTGCAGGTAAATATAAAGGGTTTTCATCAAAGTCTGCCGAATTATTATCATATGGTATTAAAAGTTATAGCCGTGACTTTATAGAAAATGATGCCCTGAGCCCTGACGAAATAGGACTCGCAATGTCCGCAGGTCGGGACTATTGGTATATTTTATCTGAAAACAACTTTGATATAATGGGAATTGGAGAGGTAGGCATAGGAAATACCTTATGTGCAGCAGCTTTGGCGGTCGCAGCTACTGGATTGGATCCCCGGCAATTGGTAGGCAGGGGGTCCTCAAGCAATGAGGTAATAGCAAGGAAAATCGATATTATAATCCGTGCGTTGAACTACAGGACTCCAAGATCCGATAATATAGTAGACTTGTTAACCCGATTCGGCGGACTTGAGATTGCTGCGATGGTTGGTTTCATATCTAAAGCCGCTGAAAATAGGGTCCCTATCATGTTAGATGGTTATGTCACCGCAGTAGCAGGTTATTTGGCCGCTATGACCAATGAAAGAGTTCCTGAGATACTGATAGCACCCAGTTTAGCCGATCAGATCGGGCATGGTTTGATTCTTGAAAGACTGGGACTGGATGCTATGTTCGATTTGAGTATCAACTATGGTGAGGGATTGGCTGCAACTTTTGGTCTTTTCCTGGCTGAAAGTACAGAAATATTCTATAATTAGATAATACCTTAATCATAAATTATGATACCTTCATATGTTCGATTGGAGGAGAAAACATTTGGCTAAGCTGCGATTAAGGGTTCGCTTCGATTACATCAGCAATACCAGGACCAAGAAAACTCTGTTTGGGGGGAAAAGCCCGGAACAGGCTGCCGAAGAGACCAGACAACATCGGGCTTCTTTGATGAGAAATGTCCCTATCCAGGGAATAACTATTGAAGATATCGATATGAGCCAGGAAATATACTCCGTATATGACGAGATCAATGGACGTGAAACCGCTTATGCACCTGTTATTATCAACTTCACTGCCGATTCAATGGAACATGTAATCAAGTTCGCCGCCAAGGAAGAACTAAAAGTGGTCCAGGTCTTGGATCCAGATGAGCTGACCTTGTCCTCACTGGAAATCGAACGGCTCCTGATCGCCATGAGTGAAGAGATGGTTGACTACAAACGCTTTCTGGAGCGTAAAGTCAACAACTGGAGATAACAAAGTAGGAGGATTATTATGGCCCGGCTAAGTCTGGAATCGATAGTTGAAGCAGTAAATGATCTACCCGCATTACCAACCGTGGTTACGCGGGTTATTCAGCTTACCGATGATCCCGATTCCACGGCTCAGGATATCAATAATGTACTGAACCAGGACCAGGCGATTACTGCCCGGGTCCTTCGTCTGGCCAACTCCGCTTTTTATGGTTATACCCGCCGCATCAACACTGTTACTGATGCAGTAGTCTTCATGGGTTTTAAGACTATACGCAGCATTGTCATCGCAGCTTCGGTCAGTGATATCCTTAATCAAGAGATAGCTGGCTATGCCTTGGAGCACGGCGAACTCTGGAAACATTCTCAGTGCTGCGCTATGGCAGCTCGCCTTATAGCACGAAAAGCTAAAATTCCTGCCCTGGACCTGGCATACACGGCCGGGCTGCTGCATGATATAGGAAAAGTCATACTCAACCGTACCATGAAGGATGCCTACTTTGATGTAGTAGAAAGGGCCTCCGAGGGAGAGATTCCTTTCGACCAGGTCGAAAATGAGATACTTGGCTTTACCCACGCTGAGGTTGGATCCAAGGTGGCTGCAAAATGGAACCTGCCCGACCAAATGGTTGAAGCCATAGCCTTCCATCATGACCCCGAGAAGGCCACGATAAATCCCAAGTTGACGGCTATTATTCATCTGGCCGATGCCATCTGCGTAGCCATGGGAATCGGTATCGGGGTAGATGGCATGCTTTATCCAATATCCAGCAAGGCTCTTGAATTGCTGGCAATTGATGAGAGCGGAATAGAAACCATTATAAATGAGCTTACCGATATTCTTACCGATCAGACGACCATGTGATAGAAAAGTAATATAAGACGTTAATTGGCCCACTGTCAATAAAAAAGTCCCGCCTGTCAAATTCTCTATGCTAACCTCATAAAATCCTCGAAAAATCAAATATTTTGGTTGATTTTCAATCACGGCTGTTATAAAGTACTGAATAAGATTATTTTATAAGGGGCTTGAGCCTTGGGGAAATTGGTCATATTCGCCGGAGGATTGGGAAGTGGAAAGACTGAGATCGCTCTCAGTTTTGCCCGGACAGAAGCCAGAAAAGGCGAGCAAAGCATACTGGCCGACGTTGATTTGATCAATCCTTTTTTTTCCTCTCGCCTGGTAGTAGAGGAATTGGAGAGAGAAGGGGTCAGACTTTTGGCACCGCGACGGGATCTGGCTTTTGGTGATGTCCCGCAGCTGCCTCCGGAGATTATAAGCAGTATCCGCCAGGATAATAACCTCTTTATCGATCTGGGCGGCGATGAGTCCGGAGTTTTGGTAATGGGCTACCTGCGCTCATATATACTGGACAGGCCGTATGAATTTATGCTGGTTGTGAATCCATACCGGCCGTTTGCCGGAAGTTTGGATGACCTGTTCGAGCTCAAAAATATGCTGGAGATTTCCAGCAGAGTAGCGTTTACGGGTATAATCAGCAATCCCAATCTGGTTGAAGAAACTACGTCTGACGTAGTCAGGGAAGGTCACAGGAAATTCCTGCAGTGGGCAAAGAAGATCGGATTAGAAGTACGTTATCGTACTGTAGAGGAAAGACTGTTCCAGGAACTTCAACCAGAATACAGTGACATCATTCATAAGTTGTCGCTTCATTTCAGGCCTAGCTGGCTAGGCATTTCATAAGGAGGAATTGGTTGATGGCCAAAGGCACGGTACATTTCGTAGAAGACCGCTGCAAGGCATGTGGGCTGTGTATTGAGTTTTGCCCGCGGGATGTGTTGGAATTCGACAATGACAGTATCAATATTCTGGGTTACCATCCGGTCATTCTGGCAAAACCGGAAGGCTGTACGGGCTGTGCGATATGCGGGCTGATGTGCCCGGATCTGGTTATAACGGTGGAGAAGGAGTGAAGGCATGGATCGGGTTTTGATGAAGGGCAATGAAGCTCTGGCAGAAGGTGCAATATTGGCCGGATGCCGTGGTTTTTTCGGATATCCTATCACGCCTTCCAGTGAGATTGCTGAATACATGGCACGGAAAATGCCAACCATCGGCGGAGTGTTCGTTCAAGCCGAAAGTGAATTGGCAGCAATCAATATGGTATATGGCGGTTCATCTGCTGGTTTTCGGGTTATGACAGCTTCTTCGGGTCCCGGCATCAGCTTGAAACAGGAAGGTATTTCTTTTCTCTCCGAGGGAGAACTTCCCTGCGTGATAGTGAATGTATCGAGAGGCGGTCCGGGTTTGGGCGGGATACAGCCTTCCCAGGCCGATTATTTCCAGGCGACTCGCGGGGGCGGACATGGTGATTATCATACAATAGTTGTGGCTCCTTCAGGCGTACAGGAGATGATGGATCTGACCATGCAGGCATTTTACTGGGCAGACTATCATCGGATTCCGGTCATGATCATGTTGGAAGGGACTCTGGGTAATTTGATGGAACCCATTACTGTACGTGAACCAGTCACCGAGTTTATTGATAAACCCTGGGCTACCAACGGCTGTAAGGACCGTAACCCGAATGTAATGAACACCCTGCATCTGGAAAGTGATTTCCTTGAAAAACGAAATCACCATCTGCAAGCCAAATACGAACTGATCCAACAACAGTGTAAACGCGCCGAAACCTTTATGGTGGAAGATGCTGATATAATCATAGTTGCTTTTGGCCTGATGGGTCGCATAGCTAAAAAATCAGTTTCCGAGGCCCGTAAACAAGGCGTAAAGGCCGGACTTATCAGACCGATAACCCTGTGGCCATTTCCGGATGACGTCATAAAGTCAGCTGCGCAGACGGCTAAACGTTTTCTTTCTGTAGAAATAAATATGGGACAAATGATCGAGGACATAAAATTGGCTCTGGAAGGCTGTGCCCCGGTTGAGTTCTATGGACGTATCGGCATTAGCCCAAACCCCGAGGAGATAACCCGCCAAATTGTCAATATTGCCGCCAGGGAGGGATGGATATGAAAACCGTATTTCAAAAGCCTAAAAGCTTGCAGGATAATAAATTCCATTATTGCCCTGGCTGTACTCATGGTATCATACACCGCTTGATCGCTGAATGCCTCGATGAGATGGATATTCGGGAAAAAACCATCGGGATATGCCCGGTAGGATGTTCTGTTTTAGCATATGATTATTTCAATTTTGATACCCTGGAGGCAGCCCACGGGAGGGCCCCCGCTATTGGGACCGCTATCAAAAGGCTATTGCCTGATCGTTTTGTATTTACTTATCAGGGAGATGGAGACCTGGCTTCCATTGGAATGGGAGAAATCGTCCACGCCTCCCTGCGCGCCGAAAAGATTACTACCTTTTTTATCAATAATACCCTCTACGGTATGACTGGAGGACAGATGGCGCCCACCACCCTTCTCGGGCAGGTCGCCACCACATGTCCCTATGGCCGCAAGGCAGAATGGGAAGGATACCCCGCGCATATGGCTGAACTGCTGGCCGGTAATGAGGGTTCGGCATATATCTGCCGTACTGCAGTAAACAGCCCGGCAAATGTGATGAAGACTAAAAAGGCCATTAAAAAGGCCCTGGAGGTTCAACAGCGCGGATTGGGATTCAGCATGGTTGAGATCTTATCCACCTGCCCGACCAACTGGGGCTTGAATCCGGTGGAGGCTATGAAATGGATGGAAGACAAGATGTTCCCGACTTATCCGCTGGGAGAATTTAAGTGCGTTGAATAGTGTCTTAGAAAGTGTTGGGGAGGATAAAGACAAATGGCAGTCGAGCAACAGATTTTATTTGCTGGCTTTGGCGGTCAGGGAGTTCTGGCAATGGGTCAGTTCCTGGCTTATGCGGCAATGGGTATAGGTAAAGAGGTTACCTGGGTACCTTCTTACGGGGCAGAGATGCGGGGAGGAACCGCTAATTGTCAAGTAACCATATCTGACGAAGAGATAAGTTCACCGCTTACAGAGAATCCAGGTACGGCCGTGATCATGAATCGACCCTCATTGGATAAATTCGAGAATAAGGTAAAATCTAACGGGACTATCGTGATCAACACTTCATTGGTGGATCGTTTGCCTGAACGGGAGGATGTGACAGTCTTCCAGATACCGGCCAATACTATTGCAGAGGAGATCGGTAATGTGCGGGGGGCCAATATGATAATGCTGGGAGCTTACCTGCATATGACCGGTGCTGTAAAGGTGGAAGAAGCCCTGGAACATTTCGATGCGATTTTCAAGGGTAAAAAACCGGCAGTTATTGAAAGAAACCGTCAGGCCTTTATGACTGGAGTAGAATGGGCCAGAAATAATCAATAGATTAAATAAGTTAAATTAGGGAGCAAGGCTCCCTTTTTTATTTGGAATTATTGGCACTCCCCAGGTTACGATAAAGGATATTCTGAACATTGCAGGCATATCATAATAAAAAATCGAAGCCCGGGGGATGGTCGTTTGAAAGACATCTTTGAACGTTTTGAGAGATATCTTATTCGTTTTATATTGTTCACGTTAGTTTGTGTGGTGGTAGTTCAAGGCCTTATGACCCGCGACTCGTTTCGTTTGTATCTCAGTTGGGCAGAAAGGATGGAGGGACAGGATATATATTATCCTGTAAATCAGGAAACGTCTGGTGAAAAAACTAGCGGGGAAGTCAAATCCCCCAGGGCCAGACTGGTAATCACCGCTGATTCTTTTTCATCACTGCCACTGGCTAAGGTTCTGGTAAACGGTCAGATCTGCAAGGGGTTTGACCGTAAAGAGGTCGAGCTGACGGTCAAAGGCGGTGATAAAGTGGAGATAGATTCTACCAGATATGCTTTTCCTGTGAACTATCGCATCAAGTCGGTTTCCGCCAATGTAGGCTTTCCAGAGAAAAACACATGTTATACTGCGAATCAGGGCGTAGTAATGATTGGCAATGTTATAGTAAAATAAGACACAGTACGGAGTAAGGTGGGATCAACATGGTGATAGGCAGCAAAATGGTAGCCACATCTGCAATCAAAATGGCCCTTACTGACACTCGGGATGAAGAAGCGCATCTGAAGAAGGATCTGCTTGAGCATTTCGGCATCAAAGCGGTAGCAGTCGACTATGGCGGCGAGTTTATAAGTTCAGTGGGGAAAATAGTGGAACGAGCTGTGGTAGCAGCCAAAAGGGAAGGTGTTATAAAAGACACCCATGCTGATGAGGGTGCCATAGCCGGCGCGGCACGGGAGGCGATAACTCAGATCATGCCCAAGGCGCTGGGGCTTAATGTAGGGGGCAAGATCGGGATCGCTCGTCATCATGACCATGTCAGTGTAGCTATTTTTATGGGGATAGGGTTGCTTCATCTGGACGAAGTGGCTATTGGTCTTGGTCATCGCGCTGTTTCTTAGGAAGTGACAAGAAGTAGGATGGTAGGTGGAGAAAAGTGTTGGTTAGAGGAATCAGAGGAGCCACTACAGTCAATTCGGATACGGTCGAAGAGGTGCTTCAAGCGACCCGTGAACTACTTGAACAAATACGAAATGAGAATGACCTGAATATCGAGGATATTGCCAGTGCGTTATTCACGGTAACGGCCGATGTAAGATCTGTATTTCCTGCAGCGGCGGCCCGTTCGATAGGTTGGGACAAAGTTCCCCTGCTTTGTTTTCAGGAAATCGAGGTTCCTGATGCGCTGCCAAGGTGTATTCGGGTCCTGGTCATGGTCAATACCGATAAGAGCCAGGAGGATATCAAACACATATATCTGAAGGAAGCCCAGAGTCTGCGGACAGACCTGCAACGATAACTATTTTCTATTCCCCCATAACCTTAATAATGACTCGTTTTTTACGGCGTCCGTCAAATTCGGCATAAAATATCTCCTGCCAGGGCCCCAGATCTAATTTGCCGTCAGTGACCGGCACGATTACCTGGTGATGGATCAGTATGCTCTTTAAGTGGGCATCCCCATTGTCTTCACCAGTATTGCGGTGATGATAATCTGGGCCAAAGGGGGCTAATCGTTCAAGCATTTCATCGATGTCTCTGGTGATGCCCCGTTCATTATCATTGACATAGATGCCAGCACTGATGTGCATGGCGCTTACTAATATCATGCCTTCAGTAATCCCGCTCTTTTTACAGGCTTCCCGGATCTGGTCGGTAATTCTGATGTACTCTTTTCTTTTTTCTGTATTGAACCAAAGATACTCGGTATGGAATCTCATTTTGCTTTCCTCCTCAAATTCGATATAGTTCTGGGCGACGCTGCTGTAACAAAGGCATCTCAGAACGGATCTGTTTGATAAGTCCCCAATCGATATCGGTCATAACGATTTCCTGTCCGATCCCAGCTTCTGCCTTGATCCGTCCCCAGGGATCAACTACCATAGAGTGTCCCCAGGCCTGATAAGTCGAGCCTGGATTTCGGGCGGGAGAGGCGGCTAAAACGTAGCACTGGTTATCGATTGCACGTGCACGCATAAGGACCTCCCAATGAGCAGGACCGGTAACGGTATTAAAAGCGGCTGGAACTACCAGCATCTGTGCTCCATCCAAAACACAGCGGCGGGCAAGTTCGGGGAAACGTATATCAAAACAGATCATTACCCCGAAGCACAATGACCCGCTTTTTATAACAGTTACATCGCTGCCGGGAGATAAGGTGTCGGATTCTCGAAAGGTAATGCCATTTTCGATTTGGACATCAAAAAGATGCATCTTCCGGTGCCGGCCCAGAAGATCACCCGACGGACCGTATATGAAGCTGCTGTTAAAAAGACGATTCTCCTCTTTTTCGATAATGGAACCTCCGACCAGGTATATCCCGTACCTGGCGGCTGTGCGGGACATAAAATCAATGGTTTTTCCGGGGCAGATCTCGGCATAAGCAGGAAATAGTGACGCCTGATAAGGTGAGTTAAAAACTTCGGGCAGCACGACCATTTGAGCACCCAGATCCGTTGACTTTTTTATCATTTCTGCAGCGACGGACAGATTAGTGTCTTTATCATCGCCGATTAGCATCTGGCATATAGCCACTCTGAAATTATTCACCATTTACCTCCAAGAGAAATGATATAGATATTGAATGGGAGATTAATATTAAATCTGACTAAAGGTAGTGTTATACTATAAAGATGAATGATATCAATTATCATTGCAAATATAATTTGCTGCATTTTGGACAATATGAATCATAATATGAATCAGCCAACGGGAGGTAGGCCATGAGGCCCTTTAAGCTGGTATCCCGCGATCATAAAGCTGAAGATACCATTATCAAAATATACGGACCAGGGAACCCGGTATTCATAGGCCAGGGTTACTGTACCCATATCGCTGGTCCCTGTGCAGTGGAAAGTCGTGAGCAGTACCTGGATCTGGCGCGTATTCTAAAGGACAGCGGTGCACACATGCTGCGTGGTGGGTTGTTCAAACCGAGGACTTCCCCCTATTCTTTTCAGGGAATGGGTCGGGAGGGTCTGGAGATATTGGACGAAGCTCGTAATATTACGGGTATGCCAGTTGTTACGGAGATCATGGATCTACAAGACATCGATGATCTATATGATTATATAGACGTTTTTCAGGTCGGCAGCCGCAATATGCAAAACTATTCGTTATTGGAAGCTTTGGGGCGGGTAAGAAAACCCATCCTGCTTAAAAGAGGGCTTTCAGCTACTATTGAAGAATGGCTGCTGGCGGCCGAATATATACTCAGCGGCGGAAATCGGGATGTCATCCTCTGTGAACGCGGTATCCGGACCTTTGAAACTTATACCCGCAATACTATCGATATTGGTGCAGTAGTCATGGTAAAGGAACTATCCCATCTGCCGGTTATCGTGGACCCCAGTCATGCCACAGGTAAGTGGCGCATGGTGACCCCGGTGGCAGCTGCCGCTATTGCTGCCGGTGCAGATGGGTTGATGGTAGAAGTTCATCAGGACCCGGATCAAGCATTATCCGACGGAAAACAATCACTTACCCCCGGCAATTATAAGCAGCTGCTTACCAGGATAGGATCACTGGCCGGGCTGCAGGATAAAATAATCCAGTAATAGCATATATTAGTGCCGGTACTTATAAAAATAGGATTGAATTGAACGGTCCATCGTGTTATTGTTATACCTGTAGTACGGAAGTAAATCTCGAAAATGTAGTATGGTAGAACGGTGGGAAATTATAGCATTGGCTTGGATGCCATTGGTGATTTCTTCGCTAATGGCATTTTGTGTTTTTTCTCACCTCTACAAAAGGGAGGAAAACTAACATGATCATCGTAATGGAAAGATTAGTCCCCGACGAACAGATCAAGATGGTGGAAAAGAAGCTTGAGGAAAGGGGATTCAAGGTCCATCTCTCCAAAGGGGTTGAACGTACCATCATCGGTGCTATCGGGGAAAGAACCCAAGCTGTGATGGATGCTATCGAGACCATGGCCGGGGTGGAGAAGGTTGTACCTATCGTGCAGCCGTTCAAGATGGCGTCCAAAGAATTCAAGCCGTATCCTACTACAGTCAAAGTGGGCGACCAGATCATCGGTGACGGCAGCATCCAGTTGATAGCCGGTCCGTGCGCGGTAGAAGGTTGGGATAAGTTTCTCGAGGTGGCACAGATGGTTAAAGATGCCGGGGCTACCATGCTCCGCGGCGGAGCGTTCAAACCGCGTACCTCGCCATATTCCTTTCAGGGTCTGGAGGAAGAAGGTCTCAAAATATTGGCCGAAGCGCGACGTATAACAGGTTTACCGGTAGTATCAGAGATCATGGATCCCCGTATGATCGATACCGTAGCATCCTACGTTGATGTTATGCAGGTAGGGGCCCGCAACATGCAGAACTTTTTCCTGCTCCGGGAACTGGGAAAATGCAATAAACCAATATTACTGAAACGAGGACCTTCCGCTACTATTGAAGAGTGGATAATGGCTGCCGAATACATCATTTCGAGCGGTAATGAACAGGTGATAATGTGTGAGAGAGGAATCCGCACCTTTGAAAATTACACCCGAAATACCCTGGATCTCAGTGCGGTCCCGATCATTAAACAGTTGACCCACCTTCCAATTATAGTTGATCCCAGCCACGGGACCGGTAAATGGAAACTGGTAGAGCCAATGGCCATGGCGGCTGTCGGAGCCGGGTGTGACGGCTTGATCGTAGAGGTTCATCAGAACCCTAGTGAAGCTATGTCGGACGGACCTCAATCACTGACTCCTGAAAATTTCAGTACTATGGTCCGAAAGGTACGTAAACTTGCCGCCGCACTGGGCGAGGATCAATAATTGATAGATTACAGGTGATAATATGCCCGTCAATATACTGATAATAGGAGTAGGACTCATCGGTGGTTCACTGGGAATGGCTCTGAAGGGGTCTCCACTGGTAGCCGAAGTTGTAGGAGTAGATGAGGATCATATCATAGAGCAGGCAGTGATCATGGGGGCGATAGACCGCGGTGGCTCCCTGGAAACGGAGACCGCTTCCGCTGATGTGATCTTCCTCTGTACTCCGCTCGGCAGTTTTGGCAATATTATTGACAAGATCAAATCCAGGATCAAGCCCGGGGCCATATTAAGTGATGTGGGAAGTACAAAACAGGAAGTAATGCGAATATTTGCAGGTCTTTCTGGAGAAGTCTACAAGATCGGCGGCCACCCCATGGCCGGTTCCGAGATCAAGGGCATAAACGGGGCTGACCGGTATTTGTTCGAGAACGCTGCATATATATTGACCCCGGCTCCGGAAACACCGGATGAAATAATAGCCGTTATGGAACAATTGTTGGCCTGCACAGGAGCAAGGATAAAGTTTTTGACAGCCGAACGCCATGATGAGTTGGTGGCGGCTATAAGTCATATACCGCACCTCGCTGCCGCTGCCCTGGTCAACCTTACCCGAGGTGAGGAAGAACACCTCATGATGGCTGCCGGCGGATTTAGGGATACTACTCGTATCGCATCGTCTAACCCTGAATTATGGGAAAACATCATCTTTTCAAATCAGGATTTAATAGTAGACAAGCTCGATCTTCTGATCGGAGATCTGATCAGTCTGAAGAATGCTATCAGAGCCGGTGATAGGGATAAAGTGGTGCAAGAGCTGTCCTGTGCAAAAGATACCCGGGACAGGATACCGCTGGTTCACCGGGGTATTATGCCTGGTTTCTCAGAACTAGTTTGCATCGTGCCGGACAAGCCTGGAATTATCGCACGTTTGGGCACTATACTTCATGAAAAGGATATAAATATTGTTGATATAGAGATACTCAGGGTACGGGAAGGAGATGGAGGTACCATCCGGCTTGGAGTTCCGTCTCCTGATGCTGCAGCCCAAGCTGTTAAAGCATTGCAGGCCAATGGGATAAAAGCCTGGGTGCGTTCCTAAGGAGGGAAAATGCAGACAACTGTAAGAAAATCAGGCCCTTTAAAAGGGGAAATAATAGTTGCACCGGACAAGTCGATCTCGCATCGGGCTGTGATATTTTCAGCTCTGGCACGGGGGGTAGGTACCGTGAGTAATTTCCTGCTGGCTGAAGATACGCTATCATCGTGTTCTTGCGTACGACAATTAGGTATTGAAATCAAACAGGATGGCTCCAGCTTGCAGATTTATGGCCGGGGGCTGCATGGACTGAGTGAGCCAGCTTCAGTGCTGGATTGCGGTAACTCAGGGACAACTATGCGTCTGCTGGCAGGACTGCTGGCTGGCCAACCATTTTTCTCGGTTCTTTGCGGAGACCAATCCCTGAACCGCCGCCCCATGAAACGTGTTATGGACCCGCTGCGGGCTATGGGAGCCGATATATGGGCACGTCAGAACGGACAGAATCCACCTCTGGCTATAAAAGGAGCGCATCTCAAGGGTTTGTATTACAAAATGCCTATTGCCAGCGCTCAGGTCAAGTCAGCTGTGATCTTGGCGGGACTGGATGCGGACGGGGATTCTGTTATCATAGAACCTGAGAGATCGAGGGATCATACCGAGAACATGCTCCGGGCTATGGGAGCCGACATTTCGGTAAACGGACATGAGATAATCCTGCGCCCGGGAAAAGAGCTTGACCCCCAGGATTTTCTGGTGCCTGGAGATATATCTTCTGCAGCGTTCTTTATAGTAGCTGCTAGCCTGGTACCTGGTTCAGAATTGCTAATCAGGGATATCGGTATCAATAAGACCCGGGATGGTGTCATCGATGTGATGCGTCAGATGGGTGGAAGGATAGATCTCCATAACCGAAGGATAATTGGCGGAGAAGAGGTTGCTGATATGGTAGTCAGCAGTTCATCTCTGAAAGGTGTGACCATAAAAGGTGAGATAATTCCGCGACTGATCGATGAGATACCTATTTTGGCTGTGGCGATGGCGTTTGCAGATGGCCAGTCAATAGTAGAAGGAGCGCACGAATTACGCGTTAAAGAAACAGATCGCATCGCTGCTATTTGCTCGGAATTAGGAAAATTGGGGTGCATGATTGAAGAAAGGGAAGACGGTTTTATTATTCAAGGCAATCCTTCATTGATTGAAAGGAGCCAGGAAAACATACAGGTTGAAAGCCATGGCGACCACCGTATTGCCATGAGTCTTGCCGTTGCTGGATTATGTTTATCGACAGATACCCGAATTAATGGAACTGAAGCCGTTAGCATCTCTTTCCCGGGGTTCTGGGACTTGATGGAAGGGATACGGAGTTAGCATAAATAAACGTCACTTCACTACCTACACCTTATAGATAACGGACTCTACATAGTCATTTCTTGTAAGTACATGCGTCAATGGCCAATAATTAAGCGACTATTTGTATTAAAGGTTTTACCTTAGAATGAGGTATGTTAAAATTAAGTGAAATCTATACTGGGTGAATGATGAATGCAGATAGCTATTGACGGACCGGCTGGAGCCGGCAAGAGTACTATTGCCAGACGGTTGGCCGATGAATTGGGTTTTGTTTATATCGACACCGGTGCGATGTACCGGTGTCTTACCTGGAAAGCGATAAACAATAAGATCGAACTTGCTGACGTAGAGCAGCTAACACTTATGGCCAGGGATACCCGGATCGAATTCAGACAAGGTACCGATCAACAATTGGTGTTTTGTGACGGACAGGATGTCAGTTCTGCTATCAGATCCCACGAAGTCAATGCCGCTGTTTCCCAAGTTGCTTCCCACCCAGAGATCAGACGCATTATGGTTCACCAACAACAGGATATGGCCTGCAATCATTCCGTGGTTATGGATGGCCGGGATATTGGCGAATGTGTGCTTCCACGCGCAGAATACAAGTTTTTTCTGACTGCAAGCATTGAGGAAAGAGCCAGAAGGCGACAGGCTGACCTGGCAGGCACCGGGTCCAGTCCTGGATATGAAGCTGTAAAAAAAGAGATAAAAGAACGTGACAAAAACGATACCAGCAGAGAAGTCGGGGCTCTTAAGGTTTTGTCCGATTCTATCATCATTGATACCAGTTCTATGAGTATAAATGATTTGATGAAGCTCATGCTGGTCACTATAAGGGGGTCTGGACATGCTTTATAAATTAGCCCGGGCCATTTTTAAAGTTTTTTTAGCTGTCTTGGGTTTGAAAACAGAGGGACTACATAAGCTACCTAAAAAGGGGCCAGTAATCATTGCGGCCAATCATATGAGCAATTGGGATCCGGTTTTAGTGGGGGTAGCAATTAAAAGACCTATTCATTTCATATCCAAGGCCGAGTTGTTTGATAACAGGATAATGTCTATAATATTAACTAGATTGAATGCATTCCCGGTCAAGCGGGGATCAACGGATATAAAAGCCATACGTTATGCACTGGATCTCCTGAAACAAGGTAATATTTTGGGGATATTTCCGGAAGGGGCCAGGAAAAAGCTATATCCTGATGCCGTGGTCCAAACCGGTGTAGCGATGTTCGCGCTGAAGTCCGGTGCTCCTGTAATACCAGTAGCTTGCATCGGAACCGGAAGCACTTTTCCGCTGGGCTGGTTCAAACCATTGCTGGTAAGGGTGGGAGACCCGATAAATCTAGGTGAATATCTGGGTAAAAAGATCAACAGTAATATATTGCAAGATGCAAGCCTTACGATCATGAATGAGATAAACCTCCTGCTGGAACAATGATGGAAGCGGTTCTGGCATTAAAATATGGGGTGTAGCAGTTGCATACCATTATAGCCAACAAAGCCGGGTTTTGTTCCGGTGTCAAACGCGCAGTCGGCATTGCCCGGGAGTGTTTTGGCAATGATCTAAAATGGTACACACTGGGGCCGCTGGTCCATAATAAGGCAGTGGTTGATTACTTGCACGACCATGGCATCGATTCAGTTGATTCAATACGCGAGATCATGAATTTTCCGGCCGGGATCATAATCCGGTCTCATGGGGTACCGCCCCGCGTAATGGCAGAGGCTGATGAACTGGGTCTTGCTGTAAGGGATGCTACCTGTCCGCTGGTCAAGCAAGTTCACGAAATTGTGGCATCGTTAAGAGACGAAAAGTATGATATAGTTGTCTTTGGAGACAGGAAACATCCAGAAGTACAAGCCCTAATAGGTTGGTGTGACGATCAGGCCGTAGTGGTAAGCGAACCTGATGAAATAGCTGCTCTGAAACCAAGCCCAAGAACGGCCGTAGTTTCACAGACTACCAAGGACGAAAAGAAATTCGAACAAGTAATTGAGGCCTTAAAAAGCAAGTGCCCAGAGTTGAAAGTTTTCAATACTATTTGCCCCGCTACCAGACAAAGGCAGCAGGCTGCCCGTGATTTAAGCAGACAGGTGGATGTCATGCTGGTGATCGGGGACAATAAGAGTTCGAATACAGCCACTCTCTATAAAGAGTGTTTGGATACCGGAGTTAAAACCTATCAAATCCAGTGTTCCAGCGAGATCGATGGTAAGTGGCTCCGCGATGCAAACAGTGTGGGTATTACAGCCGGAGCTTCTACTCCGGATTGGATTATTAAGGAGGTAGTGGAAAGGATGACGGAAATGGAAAACAACCAGGCAGAATCGGAAAAACAGGCTGAAACGGAGAACAGAGTTCAAGATCCGGTTCAGGAAAACATAGAGGGGCAGCAGGAAGAGTCATTTGCCAAGATGGAAGCGGAAATGGCTGATTTTGCGACTCCCAGCAAAGGAGACATATTGACTGGCCGTGTTATTCAGGTGCTGGATGATGAGGTCATGGTTGACGTTGGAGGCAAATCGGAAGGGATCATTCCCTTGCGTGAAATGTCACTCAAAGATGTTGATTCGTGCAAGGAACTTGTCAAAGTTGGGGATGAGATCGAAGTACTGGTCCTTAAATGGGATGATGATGGCACTATATTATTATCAAAGAAAAAGGTAGATACCCAGAAGGTGCTCGACAAGATAGAGGAGTATTTCAAAGAAGGACAGATAATTGAGGGTACTGTTACCGACAGCGTAAAAGGCGGGCTGCTGGTGGATGTGGGTATTGTAGCTTTTTTACCGGCCTCTCATGTAGAGGATGGTTATGCCAGGAACCTGGAAGAATATATTGGCCGAGTCCTTAAATTCAAGATCATCGAATTCAACCGCAATAAGCGCCGTGGATCCCAGGTGGTATTATCCCGCAAGGATCTTGTGGCGGAAGAGAAAAACCAATTGAAAAAGAGCTTCTGGGAGAGCATAGAGGAAGGACAAACCAGAGCCGGTAAGATCAAACGCCTGGTCGATTACGGGGCATTCATTGATCTGGGCGGTTATGAGGGACTGCTCCATGTATCTGAGATGGACCACAAGAGGATTGATCATCCTTCGGATATCCTACATGAGGGTGATGAGATCGAAGTCTATATCCTGGGCTTGGATCGCGAAAAAGAAAGGGTCTCATTAAGCCGCAAGAAACTGTTGAAGAGCCCGTGGCAGAATTTCATAGAGAAGTATAATGAGGGTGATATTATAGAAGGTACCGTAGTCAGAACAGCTCCTTTCGGTGCCTTTATCGAACTGGATCCCGGGGTCGATGGACTGGTGCATATTTCCCAGTTGGCCAACCGCAGGATAGAAAAACCGGAAGACGTAGTATCTATCAATGAAAAGGTCAAGGTCAAGATCTTAAGTATCGATCCCGAAGAAAAACGGGTAGGACTGTCCATCCGGGCACTCAATGAGGAGCAGGAAAAACAGGAAGTACAGGAATACCTGGATCAGCAGGAAGGCGAATAGTAGAACACCCCATGGAGGTGGTATAATGCCTATTTTTGATTTTCAGTGTCAGGAATGCGGTAAGAAATTCGATCTGATGATTTCCAATGCTGATAAGGCAAAAGCCACTTGTCCTGAATGCAGTTCGCCCAATTTGAAACAGATGCTGTCCCTTTTCAATACGGGCGGGGGCAGTAAATCCAGTCCTGTCACTGATAATTGTTCCGCATGCAGTGCACGAACTGGCGGGGGATGAGGCATGAGTTACTAGGCTGCCGGCGGCAGCCTCAGACCGTCAAAAAAGACGAATCTCATCGTTACTTCATAAACCCGCTCAATCAACGTATGTTTTGTACGCCTCAATCGCGGGGTTGCTTGTGTCTCGGATTGAGTGTTCATGTTAATTGGGTCACCGAAGGCCTACTAAATCCCGACTATTAGGGTTGCTTATTATTTTTGCCTCAAATGAAAGATCATCTTTTGTAACGTACCTTCGCCATTATTGCTCAGTCTGCGACTTCTATGAAGATGAGGCTGCCTTCGGCAGCCTTTTTGTTTACAGTTAAATATTTATTAGGATGTTGTTATGAACACTACTGGAGCTATTTTGGCAGGTGGCAAAAGCACCCGCATGAAATTTCATAAGGCCTTTGCTGAGATCAACGGCAAGCTGGTTATCGAAATATTACTGGAGAAGTTTGCCCGGTACTTTGAAGAAGTCATTATTATCAGCAACGAGCCTAATTTGTTTCACCGTTTCAGTATGCCAGTCTACGAGGATATCTATCCCTATCTGGGGCCGGTAGCCGGGATCCATACTGCCCTGGAAAGAGCAGTATTCGATCCGGTCTTCGTATTGGGGTGCGATATGCCCTTTATCAATATGAAGATGGTCGACCATATGATCGGGTTGATCGGCGACCATGACTGTGTACTCACTCGAATGAATTGCACTCTCCAGCCTACTGCCGCAGTATACTCTAAAAAGAGCCTGCCCATTTTTCAAAAGTACTTGGAGAATGAGCGGTTGAAACTGACCAGGATTGTGGAAGAAGATATGAATTCATTGATAATCGATGAGCAGGAACTTAAGATTTTCGGACCCTTGCAGGAACAGCTGTTCAATGTTAATGATCAGCTGGCATTGGAACATGCCAGAAGTATGGCGGGGAGGTTATTGTAATCCGCGATCAAAGAAAAAATGATCATATCGATATAGCAAACAGAACCAAGGATGGCCCTCTGAATTCTGGCTACTCCGACCTGCATCTCATAAATCAGTCCGTGCCAGGCCTCAATATGGATGAGATCGACCTCACATGTCGTTTTCTCGGTAAGGAACTCAATTATCCATTGATGATAAATGCGCTGACCGGCGGTACAGATCAGGCTCGGAGGATAAACAAAGGTCTGGCTGAATTGGCGAAGAAATATGGTTTAGCTATGGCAGTAGGCTCACAAACTATAGCCATTGAAGATCCCGGGCTGAGAGACAGCTTTAGGGTAGTGAGAGAGATGAATCCTGAAGGACTCGTTATTGCCAATATCGGGGCTAATAGTACGGTAGCTCAGGCCCTCCAAGCGATACAGATGATAGAGGCGGATGCCCTGCAGTTACATTTCAATATTCCACAGGAATTAGCCATGCAGGAAGGGGACCGTGATTTCAAGGAGACCCGGCATAATGTTGAGTCCATTGTTGCTGAAATACCGGTACCGGTCATAGCCAAGGAAGTAGGTTTTGGATTATCCCGTGAAAGCGTTATGACACTTTATGACTGCGGGGTAAGGTACTTCGATAACGGTGGCAGCGGTGGCACTAATTTTATCTCCATCGAGGCACAGCGTCGTGGCAGGTTGGCTGGGGAGACTATAGACTGGGGCATACCCAGCGCCGCTAGTCTTGGTGAGATCTGCAGTCTTGATCTGCCGATGACATTGATCGCCTCAGGGGGCATCCGTTCCTCACTTGATGCAGCCCGAGCCCTGGCAATGGGTGCTGACTTGATCGGTATGGCTGGACCATTGTTGAAGATTTTCCTGAACGAAGGTATAGATAAACTCAATAACTGGATGGAAGAATTTCTTTATGCCCTGAAATCAGTATTTTTAATGAATGCGGCAAAAGATTTACAGGAGATCAAAATGCATCCGCTTATTATCACGGGTCTGACGGCCGAATGGTTGAGTGCTCGGGGTATCGACCTGGGAAGATGGTCAAACAGGAATCAAAGATGACCAAAAAAATTGATTGACTTTTGATAAGCCTGCCTGATAGAGGCGGCTTTTTCAATTTCTGCAGAATTACATAAAAGGTCGGACCACTGGTCATCCTAAACAAAAAGTATTTCGGTAGAAAGGATGTTTGAAGGGATGAGCAGTTTTCCTTTTGGCTTGGTTGCCCTTTTGATTGTTTCCGTGTTGATCTACTTCGGGGTAGCTCACCGGGTTTTAGACCGTCTGCATCTAACAGATAGATCAGCCCTGGCGGTCATCGCTGCCATGATAATCGGCAGTTTTATAGATATTCCGATCACCGGACGGGTTACTGTCAACCTTGGCGGGATAATCGCAGTGATCCTGGCCTTTTACGTTTTGTTCGCTGCCGGCACCTGGATGGAAAGAACCAGGGCTATTATTGCGGCGGCCGTAACCGGGCTGGTATTGTTTCTGGCAGCACGCTACCTGGGGGCGGAACCTGAGAATATTTTCATCGACCCTATATATATCTACCCAATAGTCGCGGGTATCGTAGGCTATCTGGCAGGAAGATCCCGGAGAGGAGCCTTTTTTGCTGCTGTTATCGGCGTGTTGTCTCTGGATGTAGGCCAGTATGTTTATTTGATACGTACCGGGGTTAGAGGAACTGTACACGTAGGAGGAGCAGGCGCCTTTGATTCTCTTGTACTGTCCGGATTGCTGGCGGTCCTGTTAGCTGAATTCATCGGAGAGACTCTGGAAAGGATACAGGGCGGGCCGGAAACGGAAGGAAGACCTGAAGAACTTGTCAAAAACCTTCGTGAGCCTGAACCGGCTCATAAACCCTTGCACGATATTCATGAAGAAGGTGACAGTGATGAAGATGAATAAAAAAGTAATTGCCCTGGTGATGTGTGTCGCCATGCTGATGGTCATGGGACTGGCCATAGTTGTTTATGCTGAAAAGGAGATGCCCAGCGGCAGTTATATGACATTGATCGATGAAAAGAACAATGTAATCCTGCAGACGGGAACTATGGTCTCGGTGGGTGATGAATACATCAGTGCCGATAATTCACGATATATGGTCAAAGAAGTGATCAAAAATACTGCTCGATGTGTTTACAAAGGCAAGGAGATCATGCCGACTGTAAACTATGATAGTAAGAAGAAGGCCTGGACATTCAACAATAGTTCGGTTCCGGTGCTGAGCGGGAAAAAGCCAACGATTGCGCTCTACCATACCCATAGTGATGAATCCTACGTACCCAATGATGGAAAAGAAAGCATCAACGGAAATGGCGGTATCTATGATGTAGGACAGGCCTTAAACAAAAAGCTTAAGGCATTGGGGTTCAATGTGGTCTACAACAAGAATAATCACAATCCCCATGACATCAATGCGTATAATCGTTCACGCCGAACGGCTACCAGTCTTCTTAAGCAACGCCCCGACGCCATTATCGACGTTCACCGGGACGCAGTTCCCGCCAGTCAATATCAGACCCAGGTCAAGGGACAGGAGGTCACCAAGGTCAAACTGGTGGTAGGCCGGCAAAATCCCAACATGAAAACCAACCTGGAGTTTGCCAAGAGACTTAAAGCAGCAATGGATCGCAAGGATCCGGGCCTTTCCAATGGTATTTATATTGGACAGGGCGCCTATAATCAAGATTTGAGCCCGCGGGCAATGTTGATTGAGGTTGGTTCCGATACCAATTCTAAAAACGAGGCGGAAAAGGGGGTCATGCTCTTTGCCAATACTCTGCCTACGGTCCTGGGCGTTTCCTCTGACAACAATGTAAATGCCAAAACTGGAACTATGGGGGGCAAGGCTTCTCCGGCTAAAAAACCGCTCGCAAATGAAAACAGAACGGCTGGCACTACCATAGCACTGGTTCTTACAGTAGTTGCGGCTGTTATTGCCGGGTATTACTGGTTGAACCGCAGGACTACAGAAAAATAAATGGAACCTTACGGGATAATAATACTCTGTGGGGTTTTGACCGGGGTAATTGACCGGTGGATAATGCTGAGAAGCGACTACCGGCATTACCCCAGTTATCCTCATGGGGAATTCGTTCATCTCTCCCTGGGGCTGATCGCAGCCAGCCTTGGGGCGGTTGCAGTTCCGGCGATAGCTAAACCCGATTATACCGCAGTCACCTTCCTGGCCCTTGCAGCGCAGCAGTTTCGAGAAGTGCGCAGCATTGAACGGGAAACCTTGCTTAAGTTGGAAGAGACTAAGATAATCCGGAGAGGCACCGACTACATTGAAGGTATAGCCCGGGTATTTGAAGCTCGTAATTATCTGGTGATATTAAGTGCTTTGTTTACCAGTGCAGTGGTCTATTATTACGGATGGCCTTTGGCTTTTCCCGCAGCGCTACTATGTTTTGTAGTTTCGCTATATTTCATGAAAGGGTCATATATCGGTGATATCGCATTGATCGAAGAAGGAATAATAGACTTTGAAAACTCTATTCTCAAAGTCAATGATGTGGTAATGATGAATGTCGGATTGCCAGCTACACGGGAAAAAATAAGGAAAGAGGGCATGGGCATCATTATCAAACCCATCAATGATGATGCAAGACTTACCCTCGATACGCCCGGCCAGCGTATGGCTATCATGCACGATGTAGTTAGTATTTTAGGCAGCAAGGTCGACATAAACGAGAGCGAGTTGGCACCGATTATGAGGAAACAACCAGACCAGGGATATCTGGCCTTTTTTTTGGTAGCCAATGAACCTGATCTCAAATTCTGCATGGAGATAATCAAAAGAGTACCTGTTTTGGAGTCTGCGCGCAGTACAAGTTCCAGGAGTTACTACGGGAGGAAGGCGGCTGATTAATGGATACCGGAATCACAGGTTGGATCCTGGCCATAATCACTACGAATCCTGGACTGGTTTATGGAAGTGGGTGCCCCGTTTTCCTGGCAGCCGACCAGGAGGAACAGCAAAAGATAAGCCTGTATATGGCCAGGATCCTCGGCGGAGTAGTACATGACCTGGAGAATGGCGTGTATTTCGTTTGTCGACATTGATCACTCGGAGGCTGATATGAAGATAATTTATCACTGTTTTGGGGGGTCTCATTCATCGGTTCTGGCTGCTGCACTGCATCTGGGGATGATCAATAAGGATCGCTTGCCATCGCCTAGCGAACTTATGGCACTGCCTTATTTCGATAAAACCAATAATGATGATTTTGGATCCATAAGACTTGTCGGAAATGATGAATTTGGCAACCAGGTCTATGTAATGGGCAAAAAGAGCATGGGAAACCGTTATGCTGCTATGCTTGAAGGAATAGCTGATATACTGGGGGGGCGTGAACAGTTGCTTACGGTAAATTGCATGAACCGGGTCAATTGGTTTATGAAACTGGGCGGTTTTACCTCGCGCCGTATAGGGGCCGTATCCCTAGGTCGGCCAGTTCTGGAAAAAGGAACAGTCGATGCCTTTTTTAAACTGGTTAATCTGGTGGAAATAACTCGTTTAAAAGCCATGGCCGGGAGTCGACTATAAATGAAAGTGATATTTTTAGGAACTACCGGGGTCCATCATGCTCTGGTAGCAGCTAATTTGTATATAACCAATGACATACCGCATGACCCGTCCCGGTTACCGGATTTTGCTGATCAACAAAAGGACCATGACGGCAGTCCGATTTTTGTCGGCCGCGATGAAAAGGGGAATGAGGTTTATTCACTCGGGGCGGGCAGGGATGTACTGATGGCCAAGAAAAGCATTGAAGAATTAATTGGAGTTTTGGGTTTCTATCCTCAAGATCTTCTAGTAAAGCCCATCAAGGTGCGGGGGGATATCTTCTTTCCCTTTATAAACAAAGTCAGCACAGTTACTTCCAGCAAAGGCATCGGAAAAGCAGTTGCCCGCTATCTGGCGTCCGTAGAGATGGATAGTATCGCTGCACAGGTGCAGGGTTTTAAGGATCATTATCAATTGCATTGATACCAATAGGCAGGATATTACCGGAAAGTACCGAATAATCGTTTAGAACTATGTTGTTATCGAATTCTGGCCGCTGTCCGTAAGTTTTTTAAAAGGCCTTTAAAGTCGTCACAGCTTAGTTGTAATATTGGCAAGCTTAGGATATCCTTTGGCTATGAGCCTGAAGAAAACATTGAGGTAATATTGTGTCTGCAAGTATTTATCAGGTATCTCCCGGCAGTATCGCTGATGAATTGGAGATAGAGGCCGGTGATATCCTATTGACGATAGACGAACATCCTATAGACGATATATTGGACTATCAGTTTTATTCACGTGAAGACAATATCGTCATGGAGATCGAAAAACCAAATGGTGATGTATGGGCGATAGAGATAGAAAAGGACTATGACGATGATCTGGGCCTGATCTTTGATGACATCATCTTCGATCGAATGAAACAATGCAAAAATCGTTGCATATTTTGCTTCGTTGACCAGCTCCCCCGTAAGATGCGCAAGACTCTTTATGTAAAAGATGATGATTACCGCCTGTCTTTTTTGACAGGAAATTTTATTACCCTTACCAATCTGAGCCGACGGGATTGGGAAAAGATAACCACTATGAGACTGAGTCCCTTGTACGTTTCTGTCCATTGCCTGCGGCCTGACTTGAGAAGTGAGATGCTCGGGCATCAGGGCGGAGCTAATATCAATGAAGAACTTGACCGCTTACGGAAGGCTGGCATTGAAGTACATACCCAGATAGTGCTGTGCCCGGGCATCAATGATGGAGCGATACTGGAAGAGACTATATCCGGCTTGGCTGAGTTCTACCCGTCGGTGAGGTCTATAGGTATCGTCCCGGTCGGTCTCACTGCTCATCGTGAAAAACTTCCCCACCTGAAAACCTTTGATCGGGATAGTGCAAGGCAGATCATTGATCAGTTTGATCCCAGACAGGCTTATTATCGAAAAAAATACGGTATTGGTATGGTGTATCTGGCCGATGAGTTTTATATAATGGCAGGGCAGGAGTTCCCTCCATCAGAGTATTATGATGAATATCCGCAGATAGAGAACGGAATAGGTCTGGCTAGAGTTCTTTTAGATGAGTTTGCAGAAATACGGGATGAACTGCCCAAACAGACGGACCAGCGTGAAGTATACATAATATGCGGTGTCTCAGCAACGTCAGTGCTGGAACCTGTTGTTAAAGAATTAAACCGGATAACTGGAGTAAATGCTTTTCTTATCCCAATAAAAAATGAATTCTTCAACGGAAACGTAACAGTCACCGGCTTACTCACCGGGGGTGATATAGTCAGGCAACTGGGTGCCAGATATGTAGGTAAAGAAATTGTTTTGCCCAGAGTCCTTTTAAAAGAAAATTCCCAGAGCTTGCTGGATGATTTCACAATTAAAGATATAGAAAGAGAGACCGGGGCCAGAGTAATTATTACCGACGGCAGCGCCCGTTCTCTGGTGGATTCGATATTGGGGACCAGACTGGAAGATATGGAGGTTTAGTATGGCCAAGCCGATAGTAGCAATAGTTGGGCGCCCCAATGTGGGCAAATCTACCCTGTTTAACCGACTGGTAGGGGCAAGAAAAGCCATAGTAGAGGATATTCCCGGTGTTACACGTGACCGGCTTTACGATAACACTGATTGGCTTGACCGCGAGTTCATAATCATTGATACCGGCGGTATCCGTATGGATGAAAGTGACTCCATGACCCGGGAGATCAAGATGCAAGCCGAGTTGGCAATAGATGAAGCCGACGTCATAGTATTCGTGGTCGATGGCAGGGGTGGAATAACCCCTGAAGACGAAGAGGTGGCAGATCTCCTGCGCCGCTCAGACAAACCGATTGTACTGGTCGCCAACAAGATCGAAAACTTCGGAAAGCAAATGGACTATTATGATTTCTATAGTCTGGGCCTGGGTGATCCTATCCCCATATCAGCTATGCATGGTATGAATACTGATGAGTTGATGGATGCCATCGTAAAATACTTCAAGACACCCGCTGGTGAATATGAAGATGATGATACAACCAAGATAGCCTTGATTGGACGCCCAAATGTGGGGAAATCCTCTATGGTCAATGCTTTCCTGGGGGAGCCGCGGGTAATTGTCAGCGATATCCCGGGTACTACCCGGGATGCCATAGATACCTTGTTCCAGTATAATGGGAAGAAGTATACCCTGATAGATACCGCCGGCATCAGAAAGAAATCGCGTATCAAGGAGAGTACCGAGAAATATAGTGTCATCAGGTCGCTGAAGAGTATTGAACGGGCAGATGTGGTTCTTATCATGCTGGATGCCATGGAGGGTGTTATAGAGCAGGATCAGAGAATTGCCGGTTATGTCGCCGAGCAGGCCAAGGCTCACATCATTGTGGTTAACAAATGGGATCTGGTAGAAAAAGACGAACACACCATGCATAAATTTGACAAGAAGATCAGGGAGGACCTGAAGTTCCTGTCCTATGCGCCGATAATGTATGTATCCGCCCTGACCAAAAAAAGAATATTCAAGGTTCTGGAGATCGTAGATTTCGTAGCCGAACAGCATAATCGACGGATAACCACCGCTGAGTTGAACCGGGTCATTAACGAGGCCATGATGCTAAATCCCCTCCCCGGAGGAGGTAATAAAAAGGTCAAGATATACTATACCACCCAGGTGCGCACTGCCCCGCCTACATTTGTACTTTTCTCCAATCACCCGAATCTGGTTCATTTTTCTTACCTGCGTTATCTGGAGAATGTGATGAGAAAGAATTTTGGATTCGAAGGAACCCCTATAAAGCTTTTGGTTCGCCAGAAGACCGGAAAAGATAATTAATTTTACAGGAGGCCTTACATGCTGAAAGGAATAATGCTTGTAATAATATGCTACTTTATCGGTTCCATACCCTTCTCTTACATATTCCCCCGTATTTTTACCGATGTTGATGTCAGATCCAGGGGCAGCGGAAATGTAGGGGCAACCAATGTTTTAAGAACGGTGGGCATAAAAGTAGCACTGTTGGCCTTTGCCGGGGATCTCCTGAAAGGAGCACTGGCTGCTTGGATCGGAGTTTCCACCGAAAACGGATGGCTGTTGATAATTTGCTGCATGGCCGCCGTTATTGGCCATTGTTATCCCGTGTTCCTTAATTTTAAAGGGGGAAAAGCGGTGGCTTCGGCTGGAGGTATAGTACTCTTTCTCATGCCCAAGATCGGCCTGACCCTGCTGCTTCTCTTCGCTTGCATCGTATTCGTCAGCCGCTATGTTTCTTTGGGGTCGGTCACCATTGCGGCATTCCTTCCCATAACTGCAATGCTGGCGGGCCAGCAGCCTGACTATGTGATATTATGCTGGCTGTTGGCTGCTCTGGTCATTTACAGACATCGGGAAAATATTGTCAGACTGCGCAATGGTACGGAATCCCGCCTGCGGGACCCGGTTTGATGGGGAAATCGATTATGAAAAAGGTATGTATTCTGGGTGCCGGCAGTTGGGGGACAGCTCAGGCTGTACTGCTGGCAGGGAACGTCAAAAAGGTGGTCATATGGGGTCGGCCCGAGGATGGTATCTCTGATATAAATCGACTGAGGGAAAACCAACGTTTTTTGCCTGGAGTCCGGCTGCCTGA
Organism: Deltaproteobacteria bacterium; assembly: GCA_050258735.1. Classification (GTDB taxonomy): domain Bacteria; phylum Bacillota; class Syntrophomonadia; order Syntrophomonadales; family Syntrophomonadaceae; genus Syntrophomonas_A. Next base: position 40,838 of record JBLMZJ010000114.1, read on the forward strand.
CAATGTTGTTGCCAGTGAAGATCCTGCTGAAGCGCTTAAGGATTCGGAAATGGCAGTACTAGCCATACCAGCTCAGGCCATGCGTGAAGTCCTTGAACGGATCAAACAGTTTATACCTTCAGAAGTCCCCCTGGTCAATACGGCAAAGGGATTAGAGATCTCCAGCGGTATGCGGATGAGCCAAGTAATATTTGACGTATTAGGTGAAAGCAACAGATCCCGGTATACAGTTCTATCCGGACCAAGCCATGCCGAGGAAGTGGGGCGATATGTTCCCACGGCAGTTACACTGGCGGCCTATGAACGAGAAGCGGCCTTCAGGGTGCAGGATGTTTATATGACCAACCGATTCAGAGTATATACCAATCCTGATGTAGCCGGGGTAGAACTGGGCGGTGCCTTAAAAAATATCGTGGCTTTGGCTACTGGTATATGCGAAGGACTGGGTTATGGGGATAATACACGGGCTGCGCTGATGACCAGGGGACTAGCCGAAATGATCCGTATGGGTACTGCTCTGGGAGGCGACTTAAGGACCTTTAACGGTCTGGCCGGGATGGGGGATCTGGTGGTCACCTGCGGCAGCAGGCATTCGCGTAATCATAGAGCAGGGCAGCTCATAGCGCAAGGCTGTACACTGGAAGATACGCTAGAGCAGATAGGTATGGTGGTAGAAGGTATACATACTACCAGGGTGGTACACCGATTAGCTGCAGGGATCGAAGTTGAAATGCCTATATGTCAAGCTTGTTATCGTGTGATCTATGACAAGGGCTCACCAGCTGATGAGGTCAATAAATTGATGATCAGAAGCAAAAAGAACGAGATAGAAGAAACTGTTCTCAATCCAGAAGCCTGGCTTTAGTGATGGCAGCTTTGAACGGACTAAACAAAAGCAAATAAATCTGCAGTGGTTTAGAACACCAAGGGGATGCTGACCAGTATCCATAGCAGCCCAATAGCGAACGAAACGATTCCGATGCAGGCACACCAGAAGGGAACAGGGAGAAGACGGTAAGCGAGTTCAAGGTAAAAGGCGACCAGGTCGTCTTTTTTTATTGGCTTCAGGTTTTTCTCAGTGCATTTATATCTCCAGTAGGCAAATGTTAATAACAAAAGTCCGCAGAGGAGAATGGTTAAACCTATCTTCAAGAAGTTCACTTCCTCAGTTAAAACATATGAACTTATTATATTAGAATGCCGCCATAAAGTTAAGACCAACTCAACTAATCGATCAGCCATCAAGACCACGTGTTTTATTAATGATATAATTTTTCCAGGAGATAGGATCGGAGGAATGTCTTTTGTTGCGATACATTATGGGGAGAACGGGGTCAGGCAAAAGCTGGCGGGTCTACAGTGAGATCAATGCGGCGTTATCTTCGGTCCTCGATAAACCTTTGATCCTCCTGGTTCCGGAACAATACACTCTGCAAGCCGAACGCGACCTGATCCGAAACCTTCAGCTTAGTGGCATTATGCAGGCCGAGGTATTGAGCTTTACCAGACTGGCTGATCGGGTTTTTTCTGAAGTAGGTGGTAGGACCCGGGTCATGTTGAATGAACAGGGTAAACATATGATATTGCGAAGGGTGATCAACCAGAATATCAAAAACCTTACCATCTATAAACAGGCAGCCCGTCAGGCCGGTTTTGTCTCCAAATGCGGACAGATGATCAGCGATCTTAAACAATACGATGTAGATAGCACCACTCTAAAGGATCATGCCGCTTTGAACACTGGAAACAGCGTTCTTGAACAAAAGATCCATGATTTAGTCATTATCTATGATGCCTTTAACGAGTATTTGCAGGGAAGATATATGGACCTGGAAGATTACATAAATCTTTTTATTAAAAAACTGACATATAGTAATTTCTTAAAAGGATCAAAGATCTGGATAGATAACTTCGCCACCTTTTCCCCGCAGAGCCTGCGGATAATTGATTGTCTGGCCTCATTGGCCGGGGACATCACCATAAGTTTGACCCGTGACTGCAACCGGCGGTCTGCTGACCGCGAGTTATTCGATTTGAGCGAGATAGCATACAGGAAACTACATGGCATGGCTGTTAGATTAGGATTGCCTGAAGAGATCGTAGATATCTCAATGCGGGACGAAGCTGTCAAACCGGCCGAACTAAAACACCTGGAAAGGCAAATCTATGCTTATCCTTGCCAATCCTGGGATGATGATGTCTCCCATATACATATTTTTGCTGCTGCCAATGTCTTCTCCGAAGTTGAATATGTTGCGGCCAGAATGGTAGAACAGGCCAGGGACTATGGTTGGCGATGGAAAGACATGGCGGTGATATGCCAGGATCTGAATGCCTACGGCCCGATCATAGCCCGTGTCTTTCCGGAATATAAGATACCTTATTTTATGGATGAAAAACGTGAAGTAATCGATCATCCCATCATACAATTCATTCTTTCCTCATTAGACATAGTACAGCGCGGTTATCGGCGCGAGGACATATGCCGATGCTCCAAGACCGGATTCACTTATCTTGATCCCGACGAGAGCGACGAGTTTGAAAATTACCTTCTGCGCTACGGTATCCAGGGCAAAAGATTACAGGATGAGTTCGTATCCGGAGAGGCGGAGAGACTGCCTTTGTTGAATGATATGAGGCTCCGGCTGATATTGCCTTTGTTGACTATGGAGGCAAAACTGGGGGAATTCAAAGACATCAGGAATATGACCAGGGTACTCTACGAATATCTTCAAGATATGGCTATTCCCGCTAAACTGGCGGCGGAGATCGAGACCATGAATGAGCGCGGTTACCTGAACATGGTTCGCGAAAGCACTCAGATATGGAACATAGTGTTGGATACTCTGGATCAGCTATTCACCATAATGGGCGATCAGGAAACCAATCTTAAGGAATACCGGCAGTTCCTGGAGGCGGGCTTGCTTTCCTATGAACTGGGGATCATCCCCACGACGGTGGATCAGGTGTTGGTCGGAACTGTTCAGCGTTCGATAAGCCACGATATAAGAGGACTATTTGTGCTGGGAGTAAATGACGGTGTCCTTCCCGGTATCAAAATTGAGGATTCTCTGTTGGACCAGGATGAGAAATCGAACCTCGCGTCAATAGGTATCGAACTCGGTCTCAGCCGGGACCTTATGATAGCCCAGGAGAATTTTCTTATTTATAATGCCTTGGCCCAGCCCGACGAAGAAATATGGTTGTCTTATGCTCTGGCGGACAGTGAGGGACGGGCATTGCGTCCGTCGCTGCTGCTAAACAGGGTCCACCTTCTTTTTCGGAAAATCACTCCGGGCTCTGATCTGATTGAAGATCGCAGCACCAGGTTGGATACGATATCGACCCCGGGCAGTACCTTGAAATACATGGTCAATAATCTACGCAGAGCTGACGATGGGAGGGCCATCGATAACTTCTGGTGGGACGTATTCCAATGGTATGGAAATAACGAGGCCTGGAGGCTTAAACGGGATCTCATTATAAGTGGTTTTCAGCATCGCAATCAGGTAGGACGTATAAATCCTGAACTGGTCGAGAAATTGTATAAACGCCCCTTCCGCACCAGTGTATCTCGACTGGAGCAGTATGCCAGCTGTCCATTTGCCCATTTTGTTCGTTATGGAATGCGGCCGGCGGAAAGAAAGACCTTCGAAGTTTCAGCTCCAGATGTTGGTGATCTTTTTCATGCAGCTTTTCTAAACCTGGCCGGTAAGATGAATGAAGAGGGAATAGACTGGCAGGGATTGGACCGGGAGCAGTGCAACACATTGATGGATCAGGTAATGGACGAGATGGTACCGGTGCACGCGGATGGTGTTTTTAACAGCACTCACAGATACCGTTATCTGGTCAGCCGACTTAAACGTATCGGGCGCAGGTCCGCCTGGACTTTGACCGAACATATTCAGGCGGGGGAATTCAAACCCATAGGTTACGAAATGCGCTTTGGCCGTGGAGACGATCTTCCGGCAGTCGAAATCGTGCTGGAAGATGGTGAAAAACTATACCTGGAAGGCCGTATCGACCGTGCAGATCTTTATGAAGGTCCTGAAGCCGGTTATGTACGAGTAATCGACTATAAGAGCGGCCGGAAGACATTTGACCTGTCCGATGCCTATTACGGGCTGAGTCTGCAGCTCTTTGTCTATCTTAAAGCTATGCTGGGTAGTGGAAAAGTGGCAAATCTGAAGCCAGCAGGTATCTTCTATTTCCGTATCGATGACCCGGCGGTAAAGAGCGATGCTCAAGTAATGGAAGAGATAGAGAAACAGATATCAAAAAAACTTAGAATGGACGGTCTGGTATTACGGGATGTCAATATCGTGCGGGCAATGGACCGGGAATTTGAAGGCAGTTCCAGTGTAATCCCGGTAGGTTTGAAAAGAGACGGGGACTTTGATTCTTACTCTTCGGTTCTGAATGAAGAAGAATTCGCACTGGTATTAGAGCATATCGATGGCTTGATGAGGCAGATAACCGAGGAGATCATACGAGGGCAGGCCAGAATAAATCCTGTGATGATAAATCGGAAAAAGGCCTGCGACTATTGTGAGTATCAAGCTATCTGTCAATTCGATCAGCTTTTTGAAAACAATGGTTTCAGGGTACTACCTCAGCTTAGACGGGATGAAGTAATGCTAAGGATCGCTCCGCCGCCAGCGGAAGGGGGTGAGCAGTAATGCTCTGGACCGAGGAACAGACCAATGCCATTGATGCCAGAGGCTGTAATCTTCTGGTTTCTGCCGCCGCTGGTTCCGGTAAAACTGCCGTGTTGGTCGAACGTATTATCGGACTGTTGATCAGGGACGGAGTAGATATCGACCGTTTGTTGGTAGTTACGTTTACCCAGGCAGCTGCAGCGGAGATGCGGGCCAGGATCAGCCGGGCTCTGTTGGATGCATTGTCAGAGGAAACCGGCACGGAAGACTGGATGCGCAGACAGCTCAACCTGCTTGGCCGCGCATCTATAAGCACGATTCATGCCTTCTGTACCGATATTGTCCGCAGTCATTTTCACCTTATCGATATCGATCCCCATTTTAGGATCGCTGATGCAGTAGAAAGTGATTTATTAAAACTGGAGACCATCGAGGAATTAATGGAACTGGAATATGAAAAAGGGCATCCTGATTTCCTGGGCCTGGTCGAACGTTTCGGCAGCAGTCGCAGTGATCAAGGTCTCCAGGATATATTGCTGCATACACATAGTTTTATCCAATCCCAGCCGAACCCCCTGCAATGGCTGATGGAAAAGGTTCTTGCCTTTGATGCATCAGAGGATGACTTCGAAAACAATAAGTTGATGGAAACTATGAAGTGGCAGGTCGTTCTGCAATTGGAGTCAGCAAGAGATCGCTTCAATGAAGCCCTGGCTTTGTCCGTA
>JBLMZJ010000115.1:0-8662 GCA_050258735.1 Deltaproteobacteria bacterium
CCAAGATATTGGCTATTTGCTTCTGGGTTTCAAGGGGGGGTAGGGGAATAATTATTTTCCTCATTGCTGCTTGATTCAATTTGGCTCTTGTTGTTCCACTTACTATTTTAGAAACATCATAAAACATGATTGAATAACACAAATAATCTATATCAAGCATTGCTTTTGCTTTTAGCACATGCGCATGATTATTTACCCAACATTTACCGGATACTCTATATGCTATCGGCCTTGTCTTGGATCCAAAATTGCCTCCATCTTCAGCCAGCAATACTAATTCATCATCAAATATGTAATCTGATACATAATCTTGAATGCCATTGGCGCCATAGTATGGATATATGCCACTTTCTCTATCGGAAGCAGTAATTGGTACTCGCTGTGAATCTAAGATTTCACAAACTTCTTCGAGCTTTACATTTTTAAATTCATTCACGGATAAGCCCCCTCAACTCCTCCATTTTTGAAGAAATATCCTGGTTCAGCTTATCCAGACGACCCATAATTATCTCGGGTGCATCGTAATCAAATTTTTCATAAACAGCTTCTTTATAACGGTTTATGGACAGGTCATATTCATTTCCGGCGATATCCTCTTTGCCCACAAAAAAGCTCTGCTCCGTCCGTTTTCTATCTGCTTCCCCCGCCAGGTTATGAAATCGCGCAATAACATCATCAATATCCCCGTTGTTCCCCAGCGGAGTACGCTTGTCATCCAGTGAATACCCGTCCGATTTCATATCATAGAACCAGACCTTATCAGTCCCGCCCGCTCCGGTTTTGGTAAAGACCAGGACCGCGGTAGACACCCCGGCATAGGGCTTGAATACCCCGCTGGGCATGGAGATGACCGCCTGCAGGTTATGCTTCTCAACGAGTTCTTTGCGCAGTGATTTGTGCACCTTGCTTGAACCAAACAAAACCCCGTCCGGCACGATACAGGCACAGCGCCCGCCCTTTTTCAACATGCGCAGAAACAGGGCCACAAATAACAGCTCGGTCTTTTTGGTATCACATACCGTTTTGAGGTTGTCGGCAATGCTTTCCGTATCAATATTGCCCTTAAAAGGCGGGTTAGCCAGGATAACGCTATAGGCCCCGTTATCTTTATTTTCCTTGGACACGCTATCTTTATATGTAATTTGGGGATTATCAATCGAATGCAGCATCAGATTCATCGCGGATAATCTGAGCATGGTACGGTCCATGTCATAGCCGGTGAACATGGTGCTGGTATAATGTGCCCATTGTTCCGGGGTCATAACATTTTCATAGCGGGAACGGATATACTCGGCGGCAGAGACCAGGAATCCCGCCGTACCACAGGCCGGGTCGCAGATTACGTCATTGGGCTGCGGATCGAGTAAGGCTACCATCATCTCCCGGATATGTTTGGGCGTTCTAAACTGGCCATTCTGCCCGGATATAGCCAGCTTGTCCAACATATACTCGTAAATATCTCCCTTCATGTCCAGGCTCTTGATATCGTGTTCATACAGATCGTCCAGCCCGGTAACGATCTTCTGCAGGAGCTGGGCGGTGGGGATGAGAAACATGGCATCCTCCATATAGCGGGAAAAGGCCGATTGGGCATTGCCATTGAGTTTTTTTATGAAGGGAAACACCTGGGCGCTGACCATCTCATACATGTCCTTGGGATGCTTATTGGTTCTGAATTGGCTCCAGCGCAATTCCTGTTGTTCATCAGCGAATATTCTGGGCATGGGGGTTCCGCTGATAGCGGCAAAACTTTCGTTTTCCAGTTCCTTGTCGTCCAGGGCCTTTATAAACATGAGATAGGTAAGCTGCTCAATAACCGTTAATGGGTTAGCAATGCCACCTGCCCACATATCAGTCCATATCTTGTCCACTTTATTTCTGATCTCGCCGGTTAACATTGCCGCACTTCCTTTGCCAAGACTTAACCTCTAAATCATTCGTCAAAACTCAAGGAAATCCTTTCCGAGCGCCACTGTGTGTTTTTCCTTCAAAGCAATAGAACCCCCTGAAAACAGGAAAGGAAGCTGCTCCCGAAATAATGGAACCCCTTCCCTTCAGAATGTTGTTACTATAAAATTTTTTAGGCCTGCAAAACTCAAATATAACTATACACTTCGAACTTTATCTCCCTCCGCTGGTAATGCGGTAGAGGGTACTTTGGGTGTAGGCTTTCCGGTGCATGAACGTAACCCATCAATATGCTCATGCAGCTCTGGATTTATTGCTGCCCACATGGGATCTAAGATAAAATCAATGCCTTCTCGTCTAGCTAATTTGGCAGCAGGAACAAAATCGCTGTCAGCGGATATCAAAATAATTTGATTGACCTGCTTTTTGTAGGAAAGTGAGGCTATATCAAGACCGATTTTCATATCAACACCCTTTTGCAGGATATTTATCTGAAAATCCTCTTCTGTTAATTCTGGCAATGTTAGTTTCCCGTTATACAACTTTTTTAAGGTTTCTGGATTAAGATTATAGTGAGCTTGCGATTCTGCTAGCTTACCAAGACGTAACGCAACTTTGCGTTGCTTTTTTAATTCTTCAAGAAATACTGTCATCCAGGTGTATAAATCACTCTTAGCAAAATCAACGGTTCTTTGTAAGAATGGATGAAAAACGCGTTTGCTGATTGGAGGACAATCATAATAGAAAATCCTATAAAGCTCGTTTCGTTTTCCTGATTTTTCTCTTAAGTGCCTATGACAATACTCCATTAATTCCTTGGCTCGATCCGCTGCCGTTTTGTCTCCCATCAACGTCTGGGCACGTCTTCGGTAAAAGCCTCCATCTACCATAATCGCAGTTGTTTGCACCAAACTCCCCCCAAATTAGAAGCCCGTGGGTTCACCGCTTCCCTTATAATGGGAGAGTTACTTGCACGGGCATATTAGCTGTACAATTAAATTGTACTATTATATTATGCCCCAGCTTGAATTTAGGCAACCCTCAAATCAAACCAAAAAATGTATTTATTAGTTCATAATAGTTCATTATGCTATTTTAGGCTACTGCTTTTTTGAAAATTCGACTTGGAAAGCTGTTTTGGGCATTTAAAGGGTACAGAGATGAAAACGGAATTGCTTATTGATAGAAGGGTTAAAAATAGGCTTTAAAAAAGCCCTTTCATGCGCCATGTCTTTCTAAATTTGGCGGAGGCGTGTGAGAATCGAACTCACCCGCCGCAGGATCACTACGGCGCAAACTGGATTTGAAGTCCAGGCGACCCACCAGGACCGATCCGCCTCCATATATTATTTTCTCACGCACTTAGTAGTATATCCCCTATCGAGCTTTCTTTCAACCACCCGCAATCTTCCATTTGATAGCCCCCTCATGACCGGCATGACCGTGATCTGGCCGGATCTGTCCGCACTTGGATACAAAATAAAGCAAAAAGCCTTGCCCACAAACGCTCTGATACCTTCATTCATATGGTATGATAATCGGGGAAACGACAATCTTCGCTTTGATCAAGAATTACTAAAAGGGGTAGGGCTTTGCAGTTCAATTCGTACATTTTTATCCTGGCATTTTTGCCATTCACCCTAGTTGGATATTATCTGCTGAATAGATATGGACGTAATATTCTGGCCAAGGTTCTGCTGCTGGTCATGTCCCTGGTCTTTTGTTCGTATTTCAACTATAAGTATCTCTATATCATCTGCGCCAGCGCACTTATAAACTACGTTTTTTCCCGGCTGATGCTGGACCCCGAACGATCTGAGCCCCAGAAGAAATGGCTCCTGTTTGCGGTCATTAGTCTTAATCTGCTGATGCTGTTCTACTTCAAGTACTTCAATTTCTTTATCGAAAACGTAAATGTATTGTTCCAATCCTCATTTGAGCTTAAAAATATCATCCTGCCGCTGGGTATCAGCTTCCTGACCTTTCAGCAGATCGCTTACGCAGTCGATTCCTACCGGGGAGAGACGGCGGATTACCGCTTCCTGGACTATGCAGTTTTCGTGGCCTTTTTCCCGCGTCTGGTGGCCGGTCCCATCGTTTTACATGGTGAGATCATCCCCCAGCTCAACGAAGCGAAAAATCATAGCATAAACTACGGAAATTTCTCATATGGTATCTTGATGTTCGCCGTTGGTTTGGCCAAGAAGGTCTTTATCGCCGATCTGTTTGCCAACGCGGTGGGCTGGGGCTTTGGCTCGGTCGGTTCCCTGACCGCCCTGGATGCGGTCATCGTGATGCTGTCCTATACCTTCCAGATCTATTTCGACTTCAGCAGTTATACGGATATGGCGCTTGGTATCGGACTGATGTTCAATATCAGGCTCCCCATCAACTTCAATTCACCGTATAAAGCTCTGTCGATCCAGGATTTCTGGAAAAGATGGCATCTTACCCTGACCCGGTTCCTGACCAAGTATCTGTATTTACCGCTGGGTGGCAACCGCAAAGGCCGGGGCAGGACTTATGTAAATATCATGATCGTGTTTTTGGTAAGCGGTTTATGGCACGGAGCTAACTGGACCTTTGTGCTGTGGGGCTTTATGCATGGCCTGGCTTCAGTTTTGCACCGAAGGTTCAAAGCCCAGTGGAACCAGGTTCATCCCGTGGTGCAGTGGTTTTTTACCTTCTTGTTCGTCAATATCGCATGGGTGTTCTTCCGGGCGGATTCGATCACACAGGGTTTTACGCTTATCAAACGGATGGCCAATCTTCAAGCGGCAGGGATCTCACCAGCTTTGCTGGATTGTTTTGATCTGCCGGTGATAACCGGGCTGGAAAGCCTTTTTAAGGTATCAGTCAACGGACTTGATGCGCTGTTATTTATGGCTTTTGCCTTCGTTATCGTCCTTTGCTTTAAGAATCTGAATGAGATAAAATTCAAACCCACGGTGTTCAATGCCGTGTGTACCGTTCTGCTGCTGGTTTGTTCGATACTTTCCATGTCGTCGATCTCAGCTTTCATCTACCAGAAGTTTTAAGGGGGTGCAGTGATGAACAGTAAGAAATGGGTCGCCATCGTCCTGGGTGCCGCATCCCTATGCCTCCTGCTGCTGATGGCCATCAACGTAATCGTTGACCCGTTCATGCAGTATCACGCACCGCTGCCCGGGATGGAGCCTTACTACAAATATACCCAGGAGTACGCGATGTACTGGGTGATCGGCCGCGCCAAGCAAACGCCGGCTGATGCAGCCATCGTGGGTTCGTCCCTGTCCAATCACATTTCCGAGGATAAGCTGGCCCAGCAATCCGGCCTTCGGGTAGTAGCCCTTAAAAAGTCAGCGGGCAGGCCCAATATCTATACCCTGTTTCTCAATGAATCATTTAAACGGAACGATCTACAGACGGTGTGGTACGAGTTGAACTTCCCCCACCTGCACATGGAGTATGAAGGCGACATCCCTCTGTATCTCTACAACTCCAATCCCTTGGACGACGTCAAGTATCTGCTGAACAAAGACGTATTGAAAATGAGCACCTATATATTATTTAGCTGGTTAGGCCACCTGGGACAGGAGACCGAGCCTGCCAGGGCAGTATTTGAGGTCGACCGAGCCCAGAGCACCAGTAAATATAACACCCTGGCGGTAGCCCGCAGCCTCTATATTCGTCATGATAAGGTATCTAATAAAAAGTCAGTGACAGAATACCGGATAAAGGCAGAAAAGAACGTTGAAAAGAACATCATCCCGTTCGTCGAAAAGTATCCTGATACCAGGTTCGTGTTTATCGTGCCCTGTATAAGCATCCTGAACACCTATGACCAGTGCCGCGAGGGCACGGTGGCCGATTACTTCGCCGTCTATAAGGACATCATGCTGGACCTGCTGAAATATGATAACGTGGAGATCCATATGTTCACCGATATGGATGGCTTCGTGAATGACCTCGATAATTACAAGGACCGGGTGCATTACTGCCCGGCCGGAGGTGATCTGATATGTGAAGGCCTAAAGAGCGGGGAATACCGAGTCACCGAGAAAAACCTCGATGAGAGACTGAAGCACCTGAAATCGATAGCGCTGGACTTTGAAATATCCTTTTTGAAGCAGGGGTTCTCCGGCGACGATGTGCTGGAAATGAAAAAAGAGCTGACCGCACTGGGCTATCGTTGCAGTACCAACAAAGAATTTGACAAGCAGACCAGAGACCGGGTGGCCGAGTTTCAGGCGGAGCAAAGGCTTGATGTGACCGGCATTGCAACTGCGGAAACTCGGGCGCTTCTGCAGGAGATGTCCGACGAATTGGCGGTCTCCGCAGCTGCGCCCGTTGATCGGTAATATTACTGTAAAGAACGATCCTATTATTATCGGGCGGATATGGAATCCGCCCCTACATGTTATCTCTATAGAATAGTGTAATTGTCCCTACAATCAGGCTATTCGCTCCCATCCCGGATCTGAATGGATTCTATCTCATATCCCCGGGCGATCATTTCATCGACGACAGGCTGATAATTTAGCTCCTCCATGCGCAGTATGACCTTGTACTGCGCCTTCTTCTCATCAAAATAGACTACGATATTGGTGATATTTATACCGCGGGCGGCGATCATGCCGGTAACCTCAGCGATGGGGCCGGGACGGTCCTTAACGATAAAATCGATGCGGGAGTGGGCGTTATGGACGCCGAGGATATCGATCAAGGCATCGAACAGGTCGGTCTCGGTAATGATGCCGACCAATTTCCCGTCGTCCACCACCGGCAGACCGCTGACCTTATTATCGCGCATGATGCGGGCGGCAGTCTCGATGTAGGTATCGGACTGGATGGTCAGGAGCTTCTGTTCTTTGGGCATGACATCGCGGATCTTGATACGGGCCAGGAGATAGTTCAGTTCATAGATGGACAGGCTGGTGGCAAAGGACGGGGCCGCTCGGTTCAAGTCGGACAGGGTGACGATGCCCACCACTTTGCCCTGGTTCATGACCGGCAGGCGGCGGATGTTATTTTCCTTCATAATGACGAAGGCATCATTGATACCGGACTCCAGGTCCACCGTCTTGACGTTGCTGTTCATACGATCTTTGACCTTCACCGCAACTCCCCCTTAGTCTTTATTCATTAACCACAGATGAACACTGATGCCTTCGGCACACAGATTGACACAGATTATTAACTAAAGGTAAATATCAGCCTACAGCCTCTGTTTTAAGGCTATGCTCTTATCAGGCTGCCGGTGGTTTTAGAATATTTATATTTAATATAACTAGTCTTCATTATCAAATAATGAAATAACACCTAGAGTAATTTCTATCCGCCCAGGTAGGCCTTCTTAACTTCTTCACTGTCCAGCAGTTCCTGAGCGCTGCCGGAAAGCACGATCTCGCCGGTTTCGATGACATAGGCATGGTGTGCGATGGACAGTGCCATATGGGCATTCTGCTCCACCAGCAGGATGGTGGTGCCGCGTTGGTTGATCTCCTGGATGATAGAGAATATCTCTTTGACCAGCAAAGGAGCCAGTCCCATCGACGGTTCATCCATCAGCATCAGGGTGGGACGGGCCATCAAGGCACGACCCATGGCCAACATCTGCTGCTCGCCGCCGGACAGGGTCCCGGCCAGCTGTTTCTGCCTTTCTTGCAGGCGGGGGAAACGGGTGAACACATTCTCTATGTCATCCACGATTCCCTTCTTGTCCCGGCGCAAGTAGGCACCCATCTCCAGGTTCTCCATCACGGTCATATTAGGGAATACCCGGCGACCTTCCGGCACCTGGGATATGCCCAGGCCAACGATCTTTTCCGGTGCTGTCTTGGTAATATCCTGATTATTGAATATGATGCTGCCGCTTTTGGGACGGAGCAATCCGGAAATGGTCTTGAGGGTAGTGGTCTTGCCAGCACCGTTGGCACCGATCAGGGACACGATGCTCCCGGCCTCCACGGTCAGAGACAACTTTTTGAGGGCATGGATGGCACCGTAATATACGTCTATTTCATTTATATGCAGCATACGCTTGCCCTTCCCTCCGTTCAATTCTAGACCTAAACTTCCCATTTGCCGCAGCGGTCACCCCAGCGGGCTAACAGTTCACTGTTCTCGTAAAACTGTACGACTTCGCAGGCATTGGAACAGCCCTTGCATTCGAAGCTGGTAGTTTTGAAGCTGATCTCCTGGATGTTGAAACCTTTGAAGGCAGTATTCCCTTTACGGCGGCTGGCATCCTGCGACATCAGGGCTACGCCGATGGCACCCATTACCCCAAAATGTTCAGGGACTTCGACAGGCATATCCAGGTAACGCCGGAAGGCTTCGACCAGTCCCTGATTGGCGGCTACTCCGCCCTGGAACATTACCGGGGGCAGGATCTCCTTGCCTTTGCCGACGTTATTCATATAGTTGCGGACCAGGGCTTCGCACAGGCCCGCGATGATGTCTTCCGTATTGTATCCCAATTGCTGCTTATGTATCATATCGGATTCGGCAAATACCGCGCAGCGGCCGGCTATACGTACCGGATTCTTGGCCTTCAGGGCAAAGCTGCCGAATTCTTCGATCGGAATCAGCAAACGGCTGGCCTGCTGGTCCAGAAAAGATCCGGTCCCAGCGGCACAGACTGTATTCATGGCAAAGTCGGTCACGACGCCGTTGCGCATTATGATGATCTTGGAGTCCTGACCGCCGATCTCGAGGATCGTCTGCGCATCAGGGTGATACGAGAGCGTCCCCATCGCGTGCGCGGTGATCT
>JBLMZJ010000116.1:0-26497 GCA_050258735.1 Deltaproteobacteria bacterium
GTTTTTTTACGAAACTTCGTTGATACCTTCCGGAGAACCCCAACCCCGTCGTTACTTCGCAATCTCCGCTCAATCAACGTACGCTAAGTACGCCTCATTCGCGGGGTTGCTTGTGCCTCGACCTTTGCCATTTTTGCTCGGTCTGCATACTTCTTTGACAAGCAGAAGGGTTAAACCTGGGTTTTTGTTTCTCAGAACTCAGGAGCCCCTTGCGGGTAAAGGCGTGCGTCGTCGATTGCGGCACATCTTTCTTGCGACATAGAGGTCAGTTATATGACCTCAATGCAGGCAAAATGAACATGCTGGCTGGTGGTATAACCAATATCCTCTAAATGATACTTGTCGCGGATTGTTTCCGGCCCCAGGTCAGCCAACACCCGCCAGCCAAGCGGGGCAAGTTCCTGGCTTAATCCTGCTGGGTCAAATCCGGTAATAATGGGTTCGCCGATAGACCTGGTACTTTCAATCAGCGATTTGACCCGGCTGGAGGACCGTGCAGGATCAAAAGCCGCTTGATCCCAGTAGTCGAAAATCAGCTCGCTGCCCGGTGACGATAGCTTGGTTATGTCGCTGAGGGTAGCGTAGATTGCCTCCCGGGGCAGGTAATGGGTCACCCCGGCCCAACAGAAGAAACTGGGGAGATGGCGATTATATGCGGAAGTCGCCAGGGCATCACTTAAATTCTGAAGGTTGAAATCAATAGGGATAAAATGAAGGTTAGATGGTACATCAAAGCCAGCCAGGCCCAGGGCGAAACGCTTGTTTTCCTGACTGGCCGGGTGGTCGATCTCAAATATTTGCAGGATATCTGCCATATCCGGTCGACGAAGTGCAAAGGTATCCAGACCTGCTCCCAGAATAACGTATTGGGTGACGTACTTGTCCCGAATTGCCTGCTCCAGCCGATCTTCAATATAGCGGGCCCGGGCCAAAATTGAACCGGCCATGATTTGTACTCCCAGCCTGAGTGCGGCTGCGTCATCTATGCATTCCGCGGCTCGTTCCGGGGCCATCTGGGAAGCGGTTTTTGCCAGATGCATCTCCAGGGCTTCCCGGGCCGGCAGCGGTACTAATCGATGGCCGATAGTATCGTTGATTATAATGGGATCATCATGTAAGGCGTGATAGCCGCGAATGTATGCCGTCATTAGGGCAGTACGACTCCCCTGGCTATTATCCATTAGTTTTCCTCCTGCAAACGAACACTGCATTTGCCTATTGCTTTTGTTTGGCCAGGTTCTCTTTATATATCCTTTTCTCCTCATACATCCTGGTATCAGCCAGGCTCACCAGGTCCTCCGCCGAGAGAGATTTATCGGTATGATACTGCGCGGTACCATGACTGATGGAAACGATATAGGGCTTGCTTTCTTGCCGGTTGTATTCCTGCAGCTCTTCATTGATACGACCGTAGATGGCTTCGGCATCGGCCCGGCTGCACTGGGGGAAGATGATGAGGAACTCGTCGCCGCCCATGCGGCAGACCGTGTCCATATCGCGTATATTGGCCTTAATGGCCTGGGTGATCAGCATGATGTAGGCGTCACCTTCAGCATGGCCGTAGTGGTCATTGACCCCCTTAAGATCGTTCAGGTCGACGAAGCATACCGTGAGCTGGCTGTTGTTGCGTTTGCACAGCTGCAGTTGGGTCTCCAACACGGCCATACCGGTACGCCGGTTCAAGACCCCGGTCATGACATCGGTCGCTGCATAGAGCCGCAGTTGTTCCTCAGCCAGTTTGTGGTGGGTGATATCGCGGGCGAAACCGCTTATTCCAGTTATTTGCCCCTGGTTGATGATGGGCTGCAGGGTTATATCCAGGTACATTTGTTGGTGACCGGCCCGGTTCTCCAGTTCTTCATTTGCCATGTTGCCCTCCAGGGCCCTTTGGTAGAGGTCCACCCAGAGCCGGCGGTCGGGTGGAGGCAGTAATTCCAGGATCCGCTGGCCTACCTCGAGATTCACCTGATAGAAATCCTTATAAAACTCCTTTATGCTCTGGTTGGCCGCGATGATCCTTAGATTCTTGTCTACAGCCCAGATGAGATCGGTGGTATTGTTTATCAGGGCCTGCAGGTTGGCCTGTGATTCGCGCAGTGCCGATTCCCAGCGCCGGCGTTGGATGGCCAGGGAGAAGAACTTGGATATCCTCTCTGCTCCGTCTACATCCTGTTCGGTGTAAGCGCGGCTGGAATTGGCCAGCAGCAGAAGCCCGGCTATTTCGGCTCCGATGAGCACTGGCACCGAGACGATATTATGCAAAGGTATGTATCCAGCAGGAAGTTCACGCCAAACCGGATGTTTGCCGGGGTCATTGGATAGAAGCGGGGCATGGTATTTGACCGAGTAGCCCAGTAAACCACCGTAGATATCTTGGTCCCGGTCGGGACAGATAGTCAGCTTCTCCCCATCGATCAGGGTGGCGAAGGGGATGGACTGATTAAGATCCTGGGCCTGAGCCACTATGCATCCATCCTCGTTGATGGTGGCTATCAAGCCGTTCTGGCTCCCGCTGATTATCTTACAGCAATGCAGGATGAGATGGGAGATCATTTCTATGCTGGCATCAGGCTGTACCAGCGGTTCATAGAGCTGAGCCAGAGCGGACCTGAGCAACAGCTCATATTGAATGTTTTCCGGCATCGATATTGCGGGGCCGGACCCGTTGGAGCCGTTCTGGTCTGACATGGCTAGTCTCACCGCCTCTGTGTTTTATTACATATTTTCGCTTTTCATATCGAAAATACCTCTTTTTGCTCATTTTTGCCGTTTTAACGTTGACTTTTTCCGGACTGCATCCGATTTCCTCCCGGTGTTTATGAGCATATATTATAAAGACTGCCATAGAATCTAATATGACTCTGCAGCTATCATGCGGGAGGAGTGACACCATGGAACAGATATTCCGCCAACTCATCAATGAGGATAGAGCTCAGCGCACGCCGGAACGGTTCCTGGGCAGCTTTATGGAATACCTGGAGATCTTGCGCCAGCACCCGGAATGCTCGGTGCTGGCCCATGAACGGATGTATCGCATCATCATGGAACCGGGAGCAGAAGTGATTAAAACCGAGGATCATCCTCGCCTGCGCCGGATCTACGGTAATGAGACCATACGCCGATACCGCTTTTTTGAACAAGATTTCTACGGGATAGATAAGACCATTATGGATATTGTTCGCTATTTCTACTCGGCTGCCATGCGGGGTGAGGAATCGCGGCAGGTATTGTATCTGGTGGGACCGGTGGGCTCCGGTAAATCCTCCCTGATGGAGAGCCTGAAACAAGCCCTGGAAAAAGGTCCGTCCATATATGCCCTGGAGGGTTGTCCCATGCGGGAAGATCCCCTGCATTTGGTCCCGGTCGGGTTGCGGTCGGCTTTTGAAGAACTGCTGGGAGTCCGCATCGAAGGAGAGCTCTGCCCGGTCTGCAGCTACCGCCTGGAACATGAATTTGCCGGCGAATATGAACGCTTTCCGGTAGTACAGCGGGGCTTCTCCATCCGGGCCCGTCAGGGCATCGCCGTAGTACCGCCGGTCGACCCCAACAACCAGGATGCTTCGGTACTGGTTGGTTCGGTGGATATCTCCAAGATGGATCTCTACCCGGAAGACGACCCACGGGTCTTTTCACTCAATGGGGCCTTCAATGCCGGTAACCGTGGTATCGTTGAGTTCATCGAGATCTTTAAGAATGATGTTGAATACCTGCATACTATCCTCACCGCCACGCAGGAAAAGTCGATACCCTCCCCGGGCAAGGGGTCGATGATCTATTTTGATGGTATAATATTGGCTCATTCCAATGAGGCGGAATGGAACAAATTCAAATCCGATTATACCAATGAGGCTATACTGGACCGCATTGTTAAGATAGAAGTCCCCTACTGCCTGGAATTGGACCAGGAGATCAAGATCTATCAGAAGATACTTAAAAGGAGCAAGTTCTCTGCCCATATCGCCCCTCACACCATCGAGATCGCTTCCATGTTCGCCGTGGTCAGCCGCCTTTCCCCCTCTAATAAGGTGGATATAATCACCAAGATGCGCATTTATAACGGAGAGGAGATCGTGCAGAAGGATTCCACCCGCCGGGTGGATATAAGCGAACTGCGGGATGAGGCTGGCCGGGAAGGGTTTAACGGCATATCCACCCGGTTCATCATGAAGGCCATCGATAATGCCCTGTCCGAATCGGAGCACAACTGTATCAACCCCATCACCGTACTGGAGTCCCTGGTCAAATCAGTCAGAGCGGCCGATATCAGCGACGACGAAAAGAAGCGTCTATCGACCTATCTGCAGGACACTATAAAGAAGGAGTATCACCGCCTGCTGGAAAAGGAGATAACCCGAGCCTTTATCCACGGTTATCGGGAACAGGCGGAGACCCTGTTCAATAACTATCTGGACCATGCCGAGGCTTACGTTAACAAGATGCGTATCAAAGACCGCAACACCGGTGAGGAACTGGAACCGGACGAGGCCTTCATGGAATCGATCGAGGCTGGTATCGGTCTTTCCGGCAGTGCCGCCCGCGGCTTCCGTCACGATGTTACCGCCTACATGTTCTCCCTGCTGCGCAGTAAGAAGAAGATCGAATATGGCAGTTACGAACCGCTCAAGGAGGCCATCGAGAAGAAACTAATGGCTTCAGTACGTGAACTTTCCCGGGTGATCACCCAGGCAAGGGTCCGGGATAACGAGCAGAGCGAGAAGTATAATGCCATGGTGGAGGAAATGAAAAACAACGGCTATTGCGACCACTGCTGCAACGTGGTCTTGAAATATGCCGCCAATAATCTATGGAAGGACTAACAGGTTTTTTAACCACTGATTCGGTAAGAAAATTAAACACAGATGGACACAGATGATACACAGATTAACACAGATACTATTTAAGATGATGCTCAATAAACATCTATTTCAAATGATATCAATTGTTCATTATTGCTTGTGCCCCTAGCATGTTTGTTACACAGATTTGACATAGCTTAAAACCCTATAGAATGATGCCCTGACAAAGGGTTAATAGAGACTATAATCAGAAAAGTGTATTTTCCAAAAAACAGTGTGCATCTGTGTTTAATTCATTCTCTAAACAAGGGGTGTCGGGTTGTGGCTATTTTTCACGAGACCGGTAACGGCAGGCGGGACCGCAGTGCAGAGGACCGGCGCCGGCATCGCCAGCTGCTGGAGAAGACCATCAAGGAGAACCTGGGCAGTATCATTGCCGAGGAGAGCATCATAGGGCAGAACAAGGACAAGATCATCAAGATCCCCGTCCGTGGTCTTAAGGAATACCAGTTCATTTACGGGGAGAACAAGGAGGGTGTGGCTACCGGGCAGGGTGATGAAAAACGCGGGCAAAAGGTGGGGTCTGCTTCCGGAAAAAACGGTCCCGGCAGCGGAGATAGTGCCGGAAGCAGTCCGGGTGACGAGATCTATGAGACCGATATCACCCTGGAAGAACTCGTCAACTACCTGTTTGAGGATTTGGAGTTGCCCTACCTGGAACGCAAGCGCTATTCCTGGCTGGAGAGCGAGCACAATTCCAAACGCTCGGGTATCCAGAAGAAGGGCATCCCCCCGCGTCTGGCCCGTAAGCGCTCTATGACGGAGCGCATAAAACGCCGTAAAGGGATGGAACGGGCGCTGGCCGAACTGGGGCAGGAGGCCGATCGTGACGCCCGGTTTCCTTTCTGCGAGGAGGATCTGCGCTACCAGAGGACCAAAGAAGAACGTCGTGCGGAATCCAATGCCGTGGTCATTTGCATAATGGATAATTCCGGGTCCATGTACCTTAACAAGAAGTACCTGGCCCGTAGTTTCTTTTTTCTGATCTATCAATTCGTAGTCTTTCGCTATGTAAATGTCGACCTGGTTTTTATCAACCATACCACCACCGCCAAGGAAGTCAATGAGGATGATTTCTTTCACCGGGCAGAATCGGGCGGGACCATGATCAGCAGCGGCTATGAGCTGGCCCTGCAGATAATCGAGGAACGCTACAACCCGTCGATATGGAATGTATATGCCTTTCATGTCAGTGACGGGGACAACTGGCTGGAGGATATTGAATATGCTTTGAATAAGGCCAATGAGCTTTGCATGGTATGCAACCTGTTCGGCTATGGCGAGATCCGATCCAACTGGCGGCCCGATCGCAGCATGTCCGACGAATTCGAGGATGGAATTACAGCCGATAACTTCGTTTGCGTCACTATCGACAGCAAAGAGGATATCTGGCCGGCTTTCAAACAATTGCTCAAGGTGGCGGAAAAGGAGGGATAGATCTGGGCAGTGACTACAGTCTCAACGAGCTCAAGGCCTACAATGAACGGATCGAGGAGATCGCAGCTGAAATGGGCCTGGATTTCTATCCTCAGGAATTCGAGATCATCACCTATGAAGATATGCTGAGCTGCGAAGCATACATGGGCATGCCGGTGCGTTACCGCCACTGGAGCTTCGGCAAGGCCTATGAACGCAAAAAGACCTTCTATCATTATAACCTGACCGGCCTGCCTTACGAGATGGTCATCAACTCCAACCCATGTCTTGCCTATCTGATGAAGGACAACACCCTGCTTCTGCAGGTTTTGACCATGGCCCACGTCTACGGGCACAATGATTTTTTCAAGAATAACCGGATGTTTACTGCCGGGACCCGCGCGGAAAACTGCCTGGAGATGTTCAAGACCCACGCCCGGCGGATCGGGGAATACATCCAGGACCCCAGCATTGGATATGGACGGGTGGAAAGGGTGCTGGATGCGGCGCATGCCCTGCGCTATCAAGTATATCGCACGGTGGGCGAACGGCACCTGACCTACGATGAACAGAAGGAGAGCCTGATAGAAAAGCTCCAGCCAGCATTGTCGGAGCATCCTTTACTTGAGCCCCGCGTCAAACAGGAGCCTCCTGATCTAAATCGTATCCCCCTCGAACCGGAAGAGGATATATTGCTCTTTATTAGTCGCTATGGGCAGCTGGAGGAGTGGGAACGTGATATTATCGGCATGGTCCGGGAGGAAAGTCTTTATTTCCTGCCCCAGATCGAGACCAAGATCATGAATGAAGGCTGGGCCAGTTTCTGGCACTACCACATTCTGCAGGAGCTGGACTTGCCGCAGGAGATGCAGCTCGAATTCCTGAAACGGCATAACCAGGTGCTCTCCCCTCATGAAGGCTCCATCAATCCCTACCACCTTGGCTTTAAGATATTCAAAAAGCTGGAACGGGAACAGGGAAGAGGTTTTGTCTTGCGGGTCCGGGAGTCTGAACGCGATGCTTCTTTCCTGCGCTGTTACCTGGACCAGGAGCTGT
Source organism: Deltaproteobacteria bacterium (assembly GCA_050258735.1). GTDB lineage: Bacteria > Bacillota > Syntrophomonadia > Syntrophomonadales > Syntrophomonadaceae > Syntrophomonas_A. Next base: position 7,329 of record JBLMZJ010000116.1, read on the forward strand.
GCGATGAACTGAATCTCTTTTCCTACCTGAAAAAGGGCCGGGATTATTTTGTCAGCGAGGTAGCCGATGAAGACGGCTGGAAGTATATCCGGGATACCCTTGCCAACAATACCGGCATCCGTAGTATTCCCAATATCAAGGTAACGGAAGTTCGTGGCCGGGAGCGTACCCTGGTTTTGGAGCAGGAGTGGGATGACCGGGAACTGCTCCTGGATTATGCGCACCAGACTCTTAAATATATAGCGCGTCTGTGGGGATCCCGCGTGCGTCTGCGCACCATGGTCCGTAACGCTTTTCAGATCCTTGAGACCGACGGAGAGTAGAGTGAGAGGAGGCATGGCGCAGGGAAAACGATTAACCACAGATACACACAGATGGAACACAGATTAACACAGATATTTTCAGGATTTGCTCGACTTGGAGACTATGACCGGCAATGTGTTGGATCAAAGTATTCTCCCGCCAACAGAAGGGACATCCCCCCAATGAAGTTAAAATTATAGACGGAGATTAATGCGGATTTACACAGAACATTCACACCCGGAGAACAACCAAATAATTTATACCATTAGAATTCTTGATGCAAGGTATTTATGATTTAAATTTTAACATAACTCTAATCTGTGTGTATCTGTGGCCGAAGGCATCCGTGTCCATCTGTGTTAATTTCGTTCTCCCCTTTGCCCATCTTTGCTATTTCGACCTCGAAACAGGATTTTGGCTGGCGGTCGCGAATACCTTACCTATTGACTGTTCAATAGCTGAAAGGGGTTCTAAGAGTGAAGGAAGCCAAACGGGTTGAGATAGTAGTGGACGGGGTTACCGGGGTATGTAAATCGAGCCTGGTCCGGATCATTTGTGAGGCATTTAACCTGCAGCCTTTTAACGAAATGTTCGAGGACGAGAACCGGCTTCTGCATAAATTTTTTTATGATCGAGAGAAATGGGCATTCCCCATGCAGACCAATTTTTTGACCAACCGCTTCAAGCAATACCAGCATGCTATGGATGTTGGAAGGGCGGTCATGGACCGTTCCATATACTCGGATCGCATATTCGCCCGGATGTATCTGGAATACGGCTATCTAAGTCCTGAAGAATTTGCAGTCTACGATAATCTGCTGGAGACCTTGCTGGAGCATGTGGTGCCTCCAAAACTCCTGGTATATCTTCAGGTCGACACTGATGAGGCCATCCGCCGTATCCATCGGCGGGGACGGCAGGATGAGGTCGAGGTCGAACGGGAATACTGGGACACGCTCAACCGGTTTTATCAGATGAATTATCAGGATTACAGCCAGGGAGCGGAGCTGCTGGTCATCCCTGTGGACAAGCTGGATTATGTGCACCGTGCCATTGACCGCGAGTTTATGCTGGATTCTATCCGGTTGGCCTGGCAAAATGCAGAAGTCGCACAGGTGGCTCAGGGCTGATGCCTTTGGTACTTGCCGGACTTTGTGCTATAGTAGTCTATGCCGGCCTTGCTCAGCTTGGAGCAAGCGGGGAAAGGATGATTAGCTAAGTGACCTGGATGTTGGGCTTGTTTGCCGGGGCTATCTTTCTTTTATACGCTGTCTACTTTCTCCAGATAGTGCGGGGCAGACCCGAAGAGTTCGAACTGGATATCATGAAGGCTCTTGCCTCCTGGATGGTATCCCGGGGCAGTGCAGCCAAGGGCCAGATGTGGCTTATGGTGATGTTATCCGTTCTGCTCGAACTGGTTTATTTTGTTCTGGTATTCACTATTATCCAGAATAACTTCATGGTCTTATTTACCGTTTTCTGCGCTGGTTACGAGGTGATCCACCTCGTTATTCTGTCGATAGGGCTTTCCCGCTTTTTCCAGGGTCAGTTGAAACTCAAGGATATATTCAAATGGAAGGCGGAACGCTTGAGCGCCATACTCTTCTTTACGCATTCCATGCTGGTCCTGGCGACCCTGTTGTTTTTCAGATGATTCCATCCGCAAAGATCATACCTTTCTGGACTGCTGGTATTCCATGGCTTTGGCGCCGGTAATGGTATTGGAAAATAACCAGGGTGTAAATTGGTCATCTTCCTTAACACCCAGACTGGCACAACAGGATTCCATTTCGTCAAGTTCCAGAGACAGGCTTCCGCTGGGACTGCTTATTGGAATATCCTCGATTTTCAATAAATCTCCGCTGCGGTAAAAACGCACGAATAACTTGTCATCCTGGGCTAGTTCTGCGGCATTCTTTCCCATATCGCGCCAGTGATCCCGGGGTAACCTCCAGCTAGCTGTAACCTGCTCCGGTGAGGTGCGGGCCAGTTTGATGCTGTTGGGGGCAAGGTAGAAGTCTGGTTCTACATAGCGAAATAATTCCGGAGCCGATTCGAAGGCAAAGCGTCGGCGGGGTATCTGCCCTGGCCCTGGTTTTAGAGGCAGGGTCCAGGTAATGGTCAAATAGGTTAGGATAATAAGAGCAATGGCAAGCAGAATAATAAACAGTAATGGTTGCATGATAGCGAAGCCTCCTTATCAGTAAACTATAAGTCAAGAAATCTCTACTATTACTGTACGCAGCATATGCATTATTGTTATTATCATATTGTTGGCATTCCTTTATTCGCATCTAACGAGGGGGAAGGTAAACTGGAAAAGAATCATAAAGAAGTAAGCTGGGGCTTGCTGGAATTCGTACTGACCTTCGGAGGCGTTTTTATCCTGGGCCAGCTTTACGCGGCTTTAAACCAGAGATCAGGTGGGACAGCAGCCCTGTTGGGCCTGGCCAACACCCAGTTAAATAACTTTGTCCTGGCTTTTCTGTTTCAATTCTCGGTCACTATCCTGCTGGTCTGGCTGTTCACCATAGTCATCAAACATGCCAGCTGGAGGGATCTGGGTTTTAGGAAGGCCTCGGCGGGAGACTTTTTCAGCTACGGGTTCATGGGCGGTGTGGGTATCCTGGGGTTGATCATGATACTCAGTGTTTTGGTCAATCAGCTGCAGCCCGGAATAAAACCGCAGGATTTCGAACGGATGTTGAATTCGGTCAGCAGCACCAAAGGTTTTCTGGTTATGTTCCTTTTGGGAGCTGTGCTTGCTCCCTTTTATGAGGAATTACTGTTCCGGGGGATGCTCTACCCGGCGGTACGCAGGTATTTGGGACCAACCGGCGGCGCGGTGATCGCCGGCCTCATTTTCGGGCTGGCCCACTGGGACTTGTGGCGTACCATTCCGCTGGCGGTGGGTGGGTTCCTGTTTTGTTATATCTATGAAAAAACTGACAGCATACTGGTTACGGCCCTGGCTCATGGGACCTGGAACGGTATAATGGCCCTGGTTATTTATCTCAATGTCGTTAAGATGATATAATGGTACAGGTCAGTAAGCATCGGATCATATATTTAACAAAGAGGTGTAAGATAGTGCCAATATACGAATACAGATGTGAGAAATGCGGCAAATTCGAAAAGATGCAGAAGATTTCGGAACCTGCCCTGGAAAAATGTCCGGAATGCGGCTGCAAAGCGGAAAGACTGATCAGCAGCAACGTCGGAGTAGTATTCAAGGGCTCTGGTTTTTATAAGAATGATTCCCAAGCCGTCAAGGATAAGGCCCGCGCCCTTAACAAGGAACGGCAGAAAGACAATCAGGCAATCCTGGACGGAGATGTGGGAGGCTATGTAAAGCAAGCAGAAGAGACCGCCAAGAAGGTTTCCGAGGCTTGATGGGCACCTCAGCCCAGGTGCTGGTTCAATAACAAAAAAAGGATTTTCTTAAAAAGTGCAGTATTCTTAATATATACCCCACGGAGGACTGCGATAAAACAGGGGAAGTTAAGCGCTTATTATCATATTTATATATTAGTGGGGAATAACAGCTAGGGTGTGAACAGATGAAGGTCAAGAATATCGTGGAGAATCTGGTATGGGACTCACTCGATGGGGTCCTGGAGACCAAGCCTGACGCCTGTAAATGTGAGAAATGCCGGGCTGATATAGTGGCCTTTGCCTTGAATCACCTGCCGCCGAAGTACGTGGTTACAGAGATGGGTGAAACCATCGCCCGGGCGGGGGGTCTGGACAACAAGGTGCGGATAAAGGTACTGGTGGCACTGGCCGAAGCGGTGGAACTGGTCACTTCGCATCCCCGGCATGAATAATAACCGACCCTTGATCAGCAGGAGTAAAATGATGAAGGAAATAACTATATATACCGATGGAGCATGCTCCGGAAATCCGGGACCAGGCGGATGGGGAGCTGTTCTTTTTTATGGAGAACATACCCGTGAGCTTTCGGGCGGGGATGACGACACCACCAATCAGCGCATGGAACTCACCGCGGTGATCGAAGCCCTGCGGGCCCTGAAGGTGACGGGCTGGCAGGTCACCGTACATACGGACAGCGCTTATATCGTCAATGCCTTTCGGCAAAAATGGATCGAGAATTGGCAGAGTAACGGCTGGAGGAACAGCAAGAAGGAAGCCGTGGCCAACCAGGATCTATGGAAGGAATTGATCCAGTTGATGAAGAAGAACCAGGTTAAGATAGAAAAAGTGAAAGGCCATGCCGGAGACCGCTGGAACGAGCGTTGCGATGAACTGGCCCGGTCCGCCATCAAGAAATCGTAGTCAGTAGGGGTCATCCCTTCGCCGGGAAGAGGACTAGGAGGTATAGGAGATGTGGCAGGAGATCAAAGATGCGTATACCACCTGGAGAGTCAAACAGTACTTAACCAGTTTCGGGAACAACCTGCGGGCACGCAATCCGGGCTGCTTCCATCTGGGCAAGGGCTCCGAAGTGCATGTGGGCAACCATGTGCTGCTGGAACGGGACGTTTTGTTTTCTACTGGAGAGAACGCTCGTATATACATAGGGGATAACACCTATCTGGGAGACGGCAGCAACATCCTGGCCGTAAAAGAGGTCAGCATCGGCAAGGGTTGTGCTATCAGCTGGCATGTGCTGTTTATGGATACCTCCTCCCATCCCTTTGGAATACGGGGCGAGGTTCCCCGTACTCTTGTCGAGCCGATCAAGATCGAAGATCACGTATGGATCGGCTGCCGGGCGGTTATCCTCAAGGGAGTGACAGTTGGAGAAGGTGCAGTGGTCGCCAACAACTCTGTTGTTACCAAGGATGTTCCCCCACGCTGTCTGGTGGGAGGCAATCCCGCCCGGGTGATCAAAGAAGACGTAGTATGGGAGTAAAACCCTCCCCAGTGCCTCGATATGCGGAGCTTAATCTATGGAAAAGGTCAAGATAATCAAGACTGAAAACAACGGTGAAATGCTGGTCGGTGTCTCCATTCTGGATCCGGAAGCTACCCTCGCCGATCTGCTGGAAGCCTGGCAGCCGCTCTGCGATGACACCAGCATTTACAAGCTCTATGCGGCAGACAACCATGCCAGTTGCAAAGCCTGTATCGCCAACTGCTGCAATACAGCCTATGTGATTCCCGATCTCATCGCTTTTCGCAAGATGGCCCTGGCGCTGAATTGTGATTACCCGGAATTTATATCCGAATATTTTCAAGCCGGTAAGGTCGAATTGGGCATACCCCGCCTGCAGCCCAATCCCTGCCTCCTGTTAAAAGACGGTATATGTACCGTATATCCCGTCCGCTCGCTGATCTGTCGTTTTTATATCTGTACCGGACTGACCGGTGACACCGAGCAGCTCATCTATGACCTGGCTTGGACCGGCGCTGCCGCTACTATCGTGTTTGCCCGGGAACGCGGGATCCTGCCCGCAGGCAGCGAGGGCGGGTACAGCAGCTTTGACTTGTTGTTCAAACGGCTCTTGGATGAATACCAGGATGACCCGCGGATCCAACTCTTCCTACATGCAGTGGGATACCATGATATCCCGCTCAAGTCTTTTCTGCCAAAATAGATAGTGCGCCACAAAATAACTTATTTAACACAAATAGCAATGTTAGTTAAAACCAAGTAAATACCGAGACTAGCAGGATTTTTGCTGCCGAAGAGGAATACATAAAGGATTGTAAAATTACTGGCAGGGGGTGAAGAAAAAGCTGATCGAGCCAAAATAGTCGTTTAGGAGGGGAATATTTTTGAAGATGAGAGTCAACCGTAAGACCGCTATATTATTGTGCTTGGTCCTGGCCCTGTCTCTGGTGGCGACTGGTTGTGCGGCAAAGAAGGATGCCACCGAGCCGGGCAAGGAAAAAGCAGCAGACACAAACGTTATCAAGCTTGGATTCCTCGGTGCTACCACCGGCGAAGTAGCTTGCTATGGGCGTCCGGCTGAAAAAGGCATGAAGATGGCCATCGACGAACTGAATGCCAAGGGTGGCATCCTGGGTAAAAAGGTCGAAGGCATTTATGAGGACAATAAGGGTGAGTCCGCAGAAATCGCCAACATAGCTCAAAAATATGTTACTCGTGACAAGGTAGTGGCTATGGTCGGCGATCCCTGCACCGGTCTTACCAAGGTGGCTGCCAAGATCGCCCAGACCAACAAGGTTGTTCTATATTCCGGCGGCGCTACCAGCCCGGGTGTGGTTGAGATCGGCGATTACATTTTCCGCAATACCCTGGTGGACAAGAACGCTGTCCCGGCAGTGGTTAACTGGATGGTAAACAAAAAGGGCTGGAAGAACGTGGCTATCATCACTTCGATGAACAATGGCTACAGCACCGCTTTGACCCCGGTGTTCCAGGAAGCCCTTAAGGCCAATAAGGCCAAGATCATCGCGGAAGATACCATCAATGACGGGGAGACCGATTTTAGCGCCCAGATTACCAAGCTGAAGAAGAATAAACCCGATATATTAGTATTTACCGGCTACTATAAGGAAGCGGCCCTGATCATGAAAGAAGCTCAGAAACAAGGACTTGATATTAAAATGATCGGCGGCGACGGACTCTATGGCGAAGACCTCATGAAACTGGGCGGCTCGGCTGTTGAGCAGAAGGTCATGTACTATGCCGGCTTTACCCCGGACGCAGCGAGCCCCGAGACTGAGAAGTTCATAAAAGACTACAAAGCCTTATACAACGAAGAACCTGATATGTTCTCTGCCCAGTACTACGATGTGGTCATGATCCTGGCCAAGGCAATGGAAACCACCAAGAGCACTGATCCCAGCGTATTCAAGGATTACCTGAATACCATGAAGGATTATCCCGGTGTATCAGGCAAGACCAGTATCGGTGCTGACCGTGAGCCCATCAAGAACCCGGTATGCCTCCTGACCGTCAAGGACGGCAATTTCCGGTCTCTAATGGAACAGATCCCGGTTGTAATAAAATAAAGATGGCTCAACTCTCCGGCACCTGTAAACGCAGGTGCCGGAAAGCTTTGATTGACCGGGAATGTACCTGCATTAATGGGCGGGTTTATCCCCGGTCGATAAAAACGATAGAGGGATGTTTATGTTCTGGCAGCAATTACTCAACGGAATTACCCTGGGCAGCACCTATGCCCTGATCGCCCTGGGCTACACCATGGTGTATGGTATCGTACAGCTGATAAACTTCGCCCATGGAGAGATCTATATGTTCGGCGCCTTTGCCGGGCTGTTTCTGGTAACGGTGGTGGGACTGCCTATCGGCTGGGCACTGCTTGGAGCCATGGCCTTCTGCATGCTGCTCGGCGTGGTGGTGGAAAGGGTGGCCTACCGGCCGATCCGGGGAAAGTCATCCCGTCTTTCTGCCCTGATCAGTGCTATCGGGGTATCCATCTTCCTCTCTACCTTGATGGTCATCATCGCCGGGACCAATCCCCGTAATTATCCTGACGTTATTAAGATCAGCAACTACCAGTTGGGAACAGTCCAGTTTTCGTCACTGCAGATCATAATATTGGTCATATCCGCTATTTTGATGATAGGATTGGAGCTCATGGTCCGGCGCACCCGGATCGGCAAGGCTATGCGGGCCTGCTCGCAGGACATCGAAGCTGCCGCTTTGATGGGGATCAATGTCAACCGGGTCATTTCTTTTACCTTTGCTACCGGTTCGGCCCTGGCGGCTGCCGGGGGTGTGATGGTGGCGATATATTATAATACTCTTTGGCCTTACATGGGGACCATGGCCGGTATGAAGGCCTTCTGTGCGGCAGTCCTGGGCGGGATCGGGTCGATACCGGGGGCAATGGTGGGCGGGATCAGCCTGGGCATCATGGAGATCATGGGGGTAGCTTATCTGTCATCTTCATATAAGGATGCTATTGCCTTTGCTATATTGATACTGGTCTTGATTATCCGGCCGCAGGGCTTGATGGGACAAAAGATAGTCAAAAAGGTGTAGGTGAACTCTTTGGATGCATATTTATCACAATATATCGATCCCTATTTCCTGAGGATCATCCTGATCATCGGGATAAATATCATCCTGGCCCTGGGACTCAACCTGATCACCGGTGTTACCGGCCAGTTATCCATGGGCCATGCGGGGTTCATGAGTCTGGGCGCATATACTTCGGCCATACTGACCATGAATTACGGGGTGGCCTTCCCGACCGCTCTCCTGGCCGGCTCACTGGTAGCTGCTTTGTTCGGTTTTCTCATTGGCTTGCCCACCCTGCGCCTGCAGGGGGATTATCTGGCTATGGTGACAATTGGATTCGCCGAGATCATTCGGGTATTCTTCCTCAATTTCGAACCGGGCGGTAAGGCAGTCGGTTTATCGGGCATTCCCCAGGAGACCAACTTTTTAACAGTATGGGGGCTGGTAGCCGTTATAGTCTTTCTTAATGCCCGGCTTTTGAAGTCGCGTACCGGAAGGGCCCTGTATGCTATTCGTGAGGATGAGATAGCTGCGGAATCCTGCGGAGTGGATACCACGCGCCTCAAGGTACTGGCCTTTGTAGTAGGGGCTTTCCTGGGCGGTCTGGGCGGCGGGCTGTATGCTCACTATATGTTCTATATCGATCCCCAGGTCTTCAACTTCACCAAGTCCATTGAGATCCTTAACATGGTGGTCCTGGGCGGGATGGGAAGTATCCCCGGTACCATACTGGGTGCCATATTGCTTACAATACTGCCTGAGTTGCTGAGAGTGGTCGCCGAATATCGATTGCTCTTTTACGGCGCCCTGCTGGTAATACTCATGATATTCCGCCCCAACGGACTCCTGGGCGATGTCCGCATCTACGACCTCAAAAAGCGCTGGGGACTGGGAAAGAGGTGAGTTTATGCCTATACTGGAACTGAAGGGAATAAGTCAGGAGTTCGGGGGACTCAGAGCCCTGGATTCTATCGATATGGCAATAGAAACCGGTGAGATATTCGGCATCATCGGGCCCAACGGCGCGGGCAAGACCACGCTTTTCAATATCATAACCGGCATTTACGAACCGACCCAGGGAGAAGTGATCTTTCAGGATCAGAATATCAACCGCCTGCCGGCTTGTCGGGTAGCCCGCCAGGGTATTGCCCGCACCTATCAGAATATCAGACTGTTCAAGAAACTCTCGGTCCTGGATAATATCCGAGTCGGCAGCTATGGTGTCACCCGGAACGGGATCTTTTCAGGTATGTTCGGTTTGCCTGCGGCCCGCCGGGAAGAGCGCCAGACCATGGATCAGGCGGTTAGACTGCTGGAACTGGTCGGCCTGTACGACCGGCGCTGGGAGTATGCTGACAGTCTGGCTTACGGCGAACAGAGGCGCCTGGAGATCGCACGGGCACTGGCACTGAATCCATCCCTGCTGCTCCTGGACGAGCCGGCGGCAGGCATGAACTCCAGCGAGAAACTGGAACTGGTGGCCTTGATCCGTCGCATCCGCGAGGAGATGAAGCTTACCATCCTGCTGGTCGAACACGATATGAACCTGGTGATGAATATCTGCGACCGTATAGCGGTGCTGGACTATGGACGCCGGATCGCCCTGGATACCCCCACCCGGGTCAAGAACGATGCGGCAGTGATCCAGTCCTATTTGGGAGTAGAGGCATGAGATTGGCTCTGGTTTACCTCACTCTCTTTTTCTCCATACTCTGCATGTCCACTTCCTCCATCATGATCAAATTCAGTGCGGCCCCCGCTCTGATCATAGCCCTGTATCGCCTCTTTTTTACCTCAGTTCTGGCCACGGGTATTCGCGGCCGCCGTCTGCCGGGAAGTATATCAGTTATCAGCCGGCGCAGCCTTTTCTATATCATAGGATCAGGTATTTTTCTGGCCCTGCACCTGGGCTTCTGGATCACGTCGCTCAACTATACCAGTGTTTCCAGTTCGGTTCTGTTCACCAACCTGCAGGTGATCTTTGTGCTGTGCTTTTCCATACTGATCCTGAAAGAGAAACCTACTAATATGGCTATTGTGGGGATAATAGTAGCTATTGCCGGATCAGTGCTGATCGGGCAGGGGGATCTGAAATTCGGCCGTTTGCTGGGAGATATGTTATCACTGGCCAGCGGCCTCTTTGTGGCCATCTATTATCTAATAGGAAGAAAAGCGCGGACTGAGGTGGATACCATGACCTATACGGTCATCACCACAGCGGTAGCGGCACTGGGCATTTTGATCGCCTGCTGGTTCAGCGGCCTCCATCTTAGCGGTTATCGCAGCCTGGACTGGCTGCTCTTCTTGTTGATGGCCCTGGGACCAGGATTGGGCGGCCATGGAATACTTAACTGGGCCCTGAAATATGTGAAGGCTCCACTGGTTTCTGTGTCCATATTGGGCGAATCGGTAGGTGCCAGCATCCTGGCCTGGATAATATTTGGCGAAAACCTGCTGTGGTATCAAATCATCGGGGGTATACTCATCCTCACCGGCATCTATATCGCTGCTGCCAATGAAGGCAAGGATCAATCCGTAAACCCTGTTTAGGTTGAGCGGTCAACAACTCCATCCCCTTGTCATCATTCCCCCTGTCATCTCACCTCTTCATTCATTGTATGGCATTACCTGAATGCATAGCCTGTTTATGGCAGGGAACACTAAAGACAAAATAAACAGGGGTCTTATGGCATGAGGGTATTACCGCGCAAGCCGTTGCGAAATCAGCCAGTTATCCGGCGAGAACAAGACGATATTTCCAATGAGATACTCCCGCCGGGTTTGGAGGAAAAGTTATCATTACTTAAACCATATATCAAAAATAGTGATGATATTATAAACCGCAGCTTCAATATCGGGATGAACAGTAAACTGAGGGCCGCTCTCATATATATAGAATCCGGCATCGACAAACAAACCCTTAATGAGGATATCCTTCGTCCCTTGATGCAGGCTGATTTACCGCCTGACGAAGGCTATGCCGATCCGGTTGCGAACATTGCCGATTACTTGCTGACGGTGGGGGATGTCAAGTCGACTGACCAGCTGAAGGAAGCGGTTCATTACATCTATGACGGAATGGTAATGCTGTTGGTAGACGGGATGAACCAGGTCGTGGTGGTTGATATCCATGACGGCGAGTTCAGAGCGATCGACGAACCACCGGGAGAAAGGACGGTCAGGGGCTCCCGGGAAGGTTTGGTGGAGATCCTTGATGTAAACATCTCCATGATCCGCCGAAGATTAAGAGATCCCAAATTGGTGGTTAAGAAGACCATGGTAGGCAAGCGCAGCCGTAACCCGGTCGCTATCCTTTATGTCGAAGATATAGCCGCACCGGAATTGGTAGCCGAGGTCGAACGCAGGATCGCTGTCATTGACACCGATGGGATCGTGGCATCCGGCTATATCGAGCAATTTATCGAAGACCAGCCCAGCGCTCTCTTCCCCCAGGTTTGGTCCAGCGAAAGACCGGACAAATTGACCATGAAACTTCTGGAGGGCCGCATCGTCATAATAGTTCACGGGACTCCCCTGGCTCTGGTGGTGCCTTCCCTTTTCGTCGAGTTCCTGCAGGCGACCGAAGACTACTATGAACGGACGGCGGGTGCCTCATATCAGAGGTTACTCCGGTTTTTTGCCTTTTTTGTTGCTATATCACTGCCTGCTTTATATATTTCATTATTAAGTTTTTTTCCCGAGATGCTGCCGACGACTTTGATAACCAGTCTGGCCCAGGCGCGCAAACAGGTGCCCTATCCCGTGTTTTTTGAAACCATCGTACAGGAGCTGATCATTCAGCTGGTTATCGAATCCGGCCTGCGCCTGCCGGGGTCAGTGGGGCAAACCGTGGGGGTGGTGGCCGGCATTATACTGGGTCAGGCCGCGGTTTCCGCCAAACTGGCCAGCCCGGGCATCATCATCGTGGTTGCCATCACTGCTATCGCGACCTTTGCCCTGCCTTCCAGTTCGATGATATTGGCCAGCCGGGTGGTCCGGCTTCCCATGCTTTTTCTGGCGGCAGCCTTCGGCTTGTTCGGCTTTTCTATGGGCTGGCTATTGCTGCTCACTCATTTGACCAGCCTGGAAAGCCTGGGTGTGCCGTATTTTGCTCCCTTTGCCCCTACCAGGTACCGTGACCTGCAAGATGCCCTGTTTAGAATACCTTTATGGAAAATGGAAAAACGGCCGACTTCAATTCCGCATCAGGATGACACGCGTCAGGGGAACACCCGACCCTCGGGAGGCGGCCATGGGCAATAAGGTTGATGCCACTATAAGCAGCAAACAACTGGTTTTTGTCTTTCTGGGGGCTACCATTGGCATAGGGGCTCTTAGTCTTCCGCGTACCCTGGTAAGCGCTGCCGGGCAAAGCGCCTGGCTGGCCTTGCCTATCGCCGCCCTGGTTCCGCTGTTTTCTTTATTCATGATTGATCGTCTCTACCGGCGCATGCCGGCAGTAAATTTTGTCGAGCTTAATCAGAGATTGCTGGGCAAAGTAATTGGATTTATTATGGTTGTGCTATTCGTTGGTTACATCATTATTTTTGAGGCACTGGTAATAAGGACCTTTGCCGATGTAACCAAGATCTACATGCTGCCCTCCACACCTCTATGGGTCATCCTCCTGCTTATATCATTTTCTGTTTATTATGTTATCAGTAAAGGTTCGCGGGTAGTAGCCAGAATGAATGAATTGATTTTCTATATTTTGTTTATAACACTGTTTACGGGCCTGATACCGTTACCCCGGGCTGATTTCACCAACCTCCTGCCTATTTTGGATATAGATCCTGTCGGTCTGATGAAGGCGGTTTTAAATAGTGCCTTCGCCTTTGAGGGGATTGAAATCCTGGTAGTTATCTATTCTCTGGTCGAGAAGAAGGAGAGGATATTTAAGGCTGGACTGATAGCCCTCAGTTTTACGTTAGTGGTATACATTTATATATTGATACTGGGTGTTTTGGTCTTAAGCCCTACTCTGATAGATTCTTTACTTTGGCCGGGTATTTATTATTATAAGACGATAAGTTTTGCAGCATTTCCCCGTCTGGAATTCATTCTGTTGACTCTTTGGGTCGGCCTGGGTGCTCGTCCGGCCATAACCATGGGCTTTGCCGCCTCTTTATCGCTCAGTAAGCTTTTAAAGATCAGCGATCAACGCTATCCCCTCCTGGTATTGGCGGTGGTCGCTGCCATGTATGGACTGGCCTTTATACCCGACGATATTTTTGCTGTATTTCAAACCTGGAACTATGCCGGCTTAATGTCGCTCGGAGTAACTCTTCTTTATCCCGCCATTTTGACTCTGATTGCTTTCATTCGGAGGGATTCATTATGTTAAAAAGGGTCTCGGTTTTGGGTTTAATCGTAATTCTGACAATAGGACTGGCAGGTTGCTGGGATTCCCGTGATATTGATAAACAATCCTTTCCTCTATGCGCAGCCTATGATCTGCACATTGACGGCGATCAAGGCAAGAAGCAGGTCGATGTTACCACCCTGATACCCAATCTCTCTGTGGAAGCTCCCAGTAAGGTGCATGTGCAGACCCTGTCGGAAAGAACCGTCGCCTATGCCCGCCGGCCCAGGAATTTCTATGATGCCGATGAATACCTGCCCGGCATTAACCAGGTGTTGATCATCGGAGATGACCTGGTGCGTCAGGGGTTTAAAAACCATTTGGATACTTTAGGACGGATTCCGAGTATCAGCGGGACCATGCTTTTTGCGGTGGCTGATGGCCGGGGTGAAGAGATACTGAAAACCCCCTCGAAGAACTTCCCCAATAACGGAATTTACCTAATAGATCTGCTGGGCGATGCGCAAAGGAAGAGTTTTATTCCAACCGTAAGACTTTACGAATTATTTTTGAATTTGGGGCCGGGCAAGAACCCGATTCTGCCAGTCGTAAAAAAGCAGGGGGACAAAGTAATAATCAGTGGAGGTGCTCTTTTTAAAAAAGACCACTTGATAGATTTGTGCAGTACTGAAGAAACCCGTACCTTGATGATGCTCAGGGGATCGCCCGGGCAGGGCTATTATCCTTTTGAATTGCAGAGGGAAGGCAAGAAAGAATGGGGTACAGTGTATATTGGCAATGCCCGCAAGGTAAAGGTTACGCGACAGGGGAATCAGTATACCTATTCCGTTAACATTAAACTCAGTGGAAGCATTGTCGAGTATATAAATCATCCTGAAAATCTTGATAAAGAGTGTTTGGCTTGTGTTGAAGACTCGATAGCCCGCAGCGTTGAGAGCGAATGCCGGCGGTTTTTGGATAAGATGCAAAACGAACTAAAAACAGATTGTATAGATATCAATAAATACGCTCTGGCCAAATGGCGCCGGGAGCTTACTCCGGTCATTGACCAGGAGGAATTTATCCAAAACGCCAAAATCAATGTCAAGGTCGAAGTCGAGCTGGAGAATGCCGGAGAGACCTTATAGGTTATAGTCTGTCGAAGTGATCAGGGGGACGCTTTTTGGCGTCCCCCTGTATTGTTTACTCAGGTTCTATTTATAGAGCGTTGTCCAGGTAACGTTGGGGAAGTAATGCATCACTATCTGTTTGGCGTTCTTGCCCTCTTTGGCCATGGCGTCGGCTCCCCACTGTTCCATGCCTACCCCGTGCCCCCAGCCGCTGCCGGTGAAGACGATGTAATCCCCCTGAGGTTTTACATTGGTGAGCACTGTGGAATATAGTCGGTCAGGACCGATCTTGGCGCGAATGTCTACTGCTGAGATAGTGGATTGCCCGGCGGAAATGCTGGTAGCACGGCCGGAAGGACCACGTTTGCTTATTTTGATGTCATCGAGGGAACCTGCCTTGCTCCCCATTATCTGCTTCACCTCTGAACGCGGGATCTTTACCGTCCAGTTATGATATTTTGCCGGTGCATATTTTAATCCATTAGTGGGTACCGGTTTAAGGTATCCAGCCTTGTTTTTCAGGTTGGGGAAGCCTTCCTCGATGCTGGCGGTTTTGTCTTTTGAAGCGGAATGAAAAAGGGCATAGACAAATTTGCCGTTATAGGTCAAAACCTGGCCGCGGGTCTGATCCACCGCTTTGGAAATGAGTGGGGTTATCTTCTTCTCGTCATATTCCTGAAACTCGGTGTGGGAATCACTTATATCTGTGCCACGTTTTCCCCGGGTGCCGTTCTCATATTCGATGAGGGCCAGGGTCATGGTGCGGGCTACGATGGCCTGGGCTTTCAGGGCCTCCAGAGGATACTTGGGTCCCACCTCGGCTGCTACCACCCCTTTTAGATACTCCTCAAGCTTGATGTTTTCCTTTTTACCAGTGGCAGTCCGGTAGATGCTGAAGGTCGGTTCGTTTTTATACTTGATTACCTCTGAGCTTAGAGGTACAGGCTTCTTAGCTGCTTTAGGCAATGGTTTCTTATTCTGTTGCTGGCAGCCGCCTATACTTATCAGGAGAGTCAGGGCCAAAAGCAGGGCCACACTTCGTAGAGTTTTGGGCACTAAATTCACTCCTTGCCGTTTTTCTTGTAGCTTGCCCATTGATCAGAATAATAGACGCGCGAATAATCTATTGTTATTATTAATAGGTAAACGAAATCTTTTCCAATTTAGTCATAGCCCCATCAAAAGCAAATGGAGTCTTATATGCATATAGTACTGGTAGAACCAGAGATACCACAGAATACAGGAAACATTGCACGCACTTGTGTACTAACCGGTACAACTCTGCACCTGGTCGGCCGTTTGGGATTCTCCCTGGAGGACCGCTACCTGAAAAGGGCGGGGCTGGATTACTGGGATAAGTTGGAGATGCATCGTTGGAACAGCCTGTCAGAGCTTTTTGAAGCTTATCCGGATAACAGGTTCTATCTGGCATCTACTCATGCTAAGACTCTGTTTAATAATGTCCGGTATACCATCGATGATATGTTGATCTTTGGCAGCGAAAGCTGCGGGTTGGGACCGGATATCCTGTCCCGGTATCCAGACCATCTTATTCGTATTCCCATGAAAGATTACGGCCGTTCCCTCAACCTTTCCAATTCCGCAGCCGTTATCCTTTTTGAAGCCATGCGCCAACTGGAATATCCCGGAATGGTATAAACATAATATTATATAAAATATTGGCACATGTATGAATGTTTATGCAATAATGGGTTAGAGGCACTAAATCCGGTATGAATGTCTGTATTTAAAGGGGAGTTGTTAGAGTGCGAGTTTTGGTGGCTGCTGATGATGGCCTGTCGCGCAAGATACTGGAGGATTACCTGAATAGCTGGGGATATGATGTGGTGTTGGCGAGGAACGGGCAGGAAGCCTGGGAGATACTTCAGGATGAAGACCGCCCCAATATCGCTATATTAGACGGGATCATGCCGGGGATGGATGGTCTGGAGGTCTGTGAAAGCCTGAGGTCCCTCAATCTGCCCAATTATGTTTATGTGATCATCCTGACTGCGCTGAGTACGGTTGAAGATGTGGTAAAAGGGCTGGTGGCCGGCGCAGATGATTATATTATAAAACCGTTCAACCATGATGAGCTGAAATATCGTCTCAAGATCGGCGAGCGTATTATCAAACTGGAACAGCGGATATTGTGTATGGCCAGCACCGATTACCTGACCGGGATGCTGAACCGTCGGGCCTTTATAGAACGCCTGACCGGAGAGATCAACCGGGCTCGGCGTCATCAGAGCCATCTGGGTGTTATCATTGCCGACATCGATCATTTCAAGCGGGTCAATGACAACCATGGTCACCAGTCCGGAGATCTGGTACTGCAGGAAGTGGCCAAATCATTGCTCTCTAATTGCCGGACTTACGATTTTGTCGGTCGTTACGGCGGAGAAGAGTTTATTGCTTGCCTGCCGGGGGCCGGCCTGGAGGAGACCTGTATGATAGCAGAACGAATGAGACAGGGATTGGAACAGCAGCCAATAGTTCTGCCGGAACAAGAAGTTGCGCTAAATATAACCGCAAGTTTTGGGGTCACTGGGATCGAGGGCGGAGAGGCCAGCCCCGATGAGTTGATCCGCTGGGCGGATGATGCACTCTACAAAGCCAAGAACGGCGGCCGCAATCAGGTCATCGCCTACGCCTAAAAATGGCCAATAAAAAAAAGCCCTTATCCAGAGCTTTTTTCAAGATACCAGGATTGCCTTTTATTCAACCGGTACTGGTGCTTCAACCGGACATACGTCAGCGCAAGAACCGCAATCAGTGCATAATTCAGCATCAATTTCGTATTTATCCTCGCCCTCAGAGATTGCCTCAACGGGACATTCGTCCATACATACGCCACAGGAAATGCATTCGTCGGTTATTTCGTAGGTCATCCTATCTCCCTCCTCTGCCACAATTAAGCTAATAGCATTATAATGAACGCTATTTTGTTTGTCAATTTTGAAAAGTAAATAATCGCCATCCATTCCTGAACCATTTGTTGGTATTATCCGCATCTGGATTGCCCGTTGATACCCATTGTAGTACTATAGGTCATGTGAAAACACATGGCAGCCGGAAGGTCTGGATGCTCAGGCCTTGAATGGTTGGATCGCTTGGAGGCTAAGATCATGAAATGTTTGTTGCTGGCAAATGGTGAATATGGCGATTTGGATGCATACCAGAAAGTTGTCCCCGGAATCGGATGTATCATCTGTGCTGACGGAGGGGCGAATTATGCATACAGATTGGGCCTCAGCCCCGACTACATAGTCGGGGATATGGATTCCATAAGTCCTGATATAGCTGACCACTATGCCGGCAACGGAGTTTTAATCAAGAAATACCCACGTTCCAAGGATTTTACTGATACCCAGTTGGCTTTTTCACTGGCTCAGGAGATAGGAGCACGTGAGATCCTGACTCTGGGATTGCTGGGCGGGAGGCTGGACCATACTCTATCCAACCTGTACGCTGGCGTGGAGGCGGTAGAGCACGGGATAAAGGTCGCGCATTTTACTCCCGATTGCATGGTATACCTACTCAAAGGCAAAATGACCCTTTTCGGTCAAAAGGGCGATCTGGTATCAGTTATGGCTGTAACCGAGCGAGCCGCCGGCGTTTATGAGACCGGTTTTGAATATCCCCTGGATAATGTGATCCTGGAGATGAGGAATCCCTTCGCTGTCTCCAATGTAATGGCGGCAGATCTGGCAGAGATATGTGCCCAAAGTGGTATCCTGGCAGTTTTTCATTATAGATCCTGATGCCTAGTTTCAATTATGTGCAAATACGTAAAATATGTCTTATTATAAGTGTAATGTATAGTAGCAGATGCAGTGGAATCATGAACAGAGGAACAGTCATTTTAGAATCATTCGCAACATCTGGAGGATGAGACTTTGGATATAAGTTATCTTTCCGGAGTTTTCGCCAGTCCCTGGGATATAATACGTAGTATTGTGGACATTGCCATAGTGTCTTACGTAATATACCGGCTTCTGGGTCTGATCACCGGGACCCGGGCCCAACAACTCCTAAAAGGTCTGGTCTTACTGCTGGCCTTCACAGTTGCGGCCAGTTACTTCAAGCTGACCATGGTGAACTGGTTGGTCCAGAAGCTGTGGATCATGTTTGCTATTGTGCTGCCTATAGTCTTTCAGCCCGAATTGCGCCGGTTCCTGGAACAACTGGGGCGTGGCCGTTTTTTTTCTTCTCGCCATTACGAGAATGATGGATATAATATTCACATTGAGGAAATAGTCAATGCGGTGGAGGAGCTCTCGCGCCGCCGCACCGGGGCTCTCATGGTGCTTTCCAGGGATACCGATATTGGCGAGTACCTGGAGAGCGGTACTATCATGGATGCCCATATCACCTGCAGCCTGCTGTTAAATCTTTTTTATCCCAATTCACCGCTGCATGACGGCGCAGTGATCGTCCGCAACTGGCGAATAGAACGTGCTGGCTGCTTTTTGCCATTGACCGTCAATCCCAGCCTCAACCGTGAATTGGG
>JBLMZJ010000117.1:0-24029 GCA_050258735.1 Deltaproteobacteria bacterium
GACTCTCTACCACCCGTTTGCGCACCTGAGAAGGTATCCCTTCCGCCCGGGGATCGATTTGCTGCAGGGTACCTTCCGGGTCATAGGCCGGTTGGTATAAAGCCGGGATGTATACACCTTCGATGGCTGACAGTATGATCAGATAGTCCTCGCGGCTCTCTCCCCGGTTCTGACTCAAAACATCCAGAACCTCCGGCAGCAGGTCCTCCCCGTCCCCGATCAAAAATGCATCAAAGAAATCCGCAAAGGGTTCGGGATTGAATACCACCGGACCGCCGGCAATTATCAAAGGATGCTCACCGGTCCTTTCACCGGTCGTGAGCGGTATTCCCGCCAGGTCGAGCATATTCAGGACATTGGTTATCGAGAGCTCATATTGCAGTGAAAATCCCACCACATCGAAATCGGTAAGCGGGCGAAAAGATTCCAGAGCATATAAAGGCATTCCCTCTTCGCGCATCACTGCCTCCATATCAGGCCAGGGTGCGAAGCAGCGTTCCATTAGATGCGGCGTACGTTCATTGATCAAGCCGTAGAGGATCTTGCCGCCTATATGAGACATACCTATTTCATAAACATCTGGAAAGGCAAAGGCCATCTTCATCTGGGCCTTATCCCAATCCTTTTTTATCATATTGACCTCGCCGCCTGTATAACGGGCCGGTTTGGACACCCGGGGCAAGACCTCCCGGAACAACCTGTCCTTCATATAAACCTCCGGATTTTTTAAATTAACCACAGACCTCAATAACCACGAAGGTGGTCACCGTTAGTTGACTGAAAAGCCATAGGTTAGGGTGTCTAAGTCCATTTGTCTCAAGTTCCTAAGATGGCTTTTCGTGGCTGATGGACACAGATTCATGATCACAGATAGATACAGATAGATGCATATCAATAAAACAGACCCTAATAGGTAATTTTAACAGACACCAAGACTCATGACACAATCAATATATTAATTATCCTACCATAATCAATAATTCTTTAGTCTTGAGCGAAAAAGCAAAGTCAATAAAAGAATCATATGATTGATAAATTTACTGACGCCTACTGAAATCCTATCTGTTTTCATCCGTTTTTCATCTGTGTGTATCTGTGGTTAATTTGAACTCAACAATCGGCGAGGGTAGCGCGGGGACCTTTTTCGAGAAGGGTTTCTATGAGGCGGGCTTCACCCAGCATGCCAACTACGTTGTCGGCTCCGTCCATCACAACGACCAGTAGGTAATGGGTGGGCTGAGCATTATCTAATATCCTGGTGATACGAGTCGAAGGACAGGCTACCACCTGGCGCGACTCTAATAAACCAGTGCGGGCCAGTTCCGCCTTCTTGTTGATCAGAAAACGCATGAAGGCGTAGGCCAGGTATTGTTTTTCACGATGGGAAGCCCAGAAGAGAAAGATACCTATTATGATTAGATTGACTGCACTGATATTATGGTTGAAAAACCAGCCTCCGGCCCCAATCAGACCGACACCCATCACCTGCCCCAGCAGTGCGGCGTACCTGGTGGCTCTTTTAAAGCCCAGGGCCCCGGACATTGCTGCCCTCATGATTCTGCCGCCGTCCAGCGGCAATGCTGGCAACAGGTTGAACAACCCGAGACCGAGATTCAACCGGACCAGAAATATTCCGGCCGAATTCGGCCAAAAATGCAGAAAATAAGCAAGGCCCGCCAGCGACAGACTCACCAGCGGTCCTGCCAGGGCTATATATACCTCGATTTCCGGTTCAAGTCCTGTAAGGTCCTCGATACGAGCCTGCCCGCCAAAGGGGAGGATCTCAATGTCACTAACCTTTACCCCTAGCAACATGGCTACTACGGTATGGGCCATTTCATGAATAAACAGGGATGAAATGATAACGATTATCTCCAGCCCCATCCCCAATGCAGCATAGCCAGCAGCCAGCAAGAGGAAAATCAGGTTCACCCGGATATTGACCCCGGCTACTCTTCCCAGTGTCATAAGCTATTTCCCCCTGCTGCCAGCCAGCAAAAAGTAGGTACCCGGGAAATTCTAGGTGTCGGCAAATATAGTTTCCGGACTCAAAGGGCCTTCCTCGTTTTGAAGTTCAAAATACAGGCCTTCCCCGGTCTTTCCCAGCACCCCGCCAGTCTCCACTTTGGCCCCCTGCCTTACCAGCACCTCCTGCAAGCCCCCATAGATGGATATCAGCCCGTTGTCATGCACTACTTTAACCTGTCTGCCATCCTGTTTTATGCTGATAGCATCCACCCTGCCGCTTAGAACTGGCCGGACCAGAGTACCTTCTCGTACCTTCAGGACCATACCGGCATTGAACTCCTGTTTCCCTTTGTCTTCATTCCAGTACCACCCGTAATGCTGGGTCACACCAGTAGCAACACAGGGCTTTTGTATCGTGATATTGCCCGAAGCCGGCACCCCTTCTCCTTTACCCGGACCACGCATGTTTTCCAGATACAAGGCCATTTTTTCCTGAATACCATAATCCTTCATAACATACTTGAGTACTGGAGACACCAGGCTTTGACTACGGTTGTCCGACTGCATGGCAAGTCCGGCCAATGTAGCGATCACGATCACGACCAACATACGCAGCTTAAAACTCCCCAGCAACATTTATCACCTCTTTTACGATCGACATGAAGACACTGGTAAAATATATCAATCATCAGATACTTTTATGCCTTTTAACCTAAACAAAATTTAATTGGTTATAATAAATTTATTGATATTGATATTACTTGTGTGTAATAATGTAAGTATGGCTTACTACAATTTAGATTGCCTGAGATAAACATGAAGCGGGGGTTTTATTGATGAAGACCAGGATCACTGAATTATTCGGTATTGAGTACCCCATCATCTGCGGAGGTATGCTGTGGCTGGCCACTCCCGAATTGTGTGCTGCCATATCCAATGCCGGGGCTCTGGGCAACATAACTGCATGCAACTACGATACGGGCGAAGACCTGCGCCAAGCTATTCATAAGGCCAGACAGCTTACCAGCAAACCAATTGGAATCAATATTACTCTGCTTCCTTCTATGCGTTTTACCGAAGCTATTTATGATGATTTTTTTCGGGTATGTGCGGAAGAAAAGGTTGCTGCCATTGAGGTATCCGGTAAACCGGCCGTAAAATACCTTGATATGCTCCATAAATCCGGAGTCAAAGTAATGCATAAAGTCGGAGCTCTGCGCCATGCCATAAACATCGAGCGTTATGGTTATGATGCTGTTATCGCCGCCGGCATAGAAGAAGGCGGTCATCCCTTGAATGACGATGTTACACTAATGGTTCTGCTCCCGCGTATAGCTGAAACAATAAAGATCCCGGTCATCGCGACCGGGGGTATCGCCGACGGCCGGGGATTGGTCGCGGCCATGTCACTGGGTGCTGAGGGAGTATTGATGGCCACCAGATTTATTGCCACCCGGGAATGCGATGTTCATCCCAAGGTATATGAAGAATTGATCCAGCGACAATAGATCGAGACTACCCTGATCTGTAAATCGATAGGCCTGCAGGGGCGTGCCCTGAAAAACAAATTAGCTGAACAGGTACTGGAACTGGAGGCCAAAGGCGCCGGGCTGCCAGAACTGATCCCGCTCCTTTCGGGTCAGAAGGTCAAAGAAGCCTGGAAATCCGGTGAGGTCGATATAGCTGCCATTATGGTAGGTCAATCGGTGGGGTTGGTAAAAGAAGTCACTACATGTGAAGAATTGATACAGTCGATGGTCAGAGAAGCCAAAGAGATAATGGAGAAGAACCTGGCCAGATTCTGATCAAGTTCAACCTGATGTTTGTATGGAAAAACTAAAAAGCGGGGTGAAGAGCACCCCGCTTTTTTCAATCATTTTTTATTCCTCGTTGACCTGGAATTCAACGTCAGTATAATCCTTCTCAGATTTCTTTACCAGTTTGTCATAGATCCCCTGAGGAACCAGAAGCATTGAGAAATCGACTATCTTTTCGAGCAGGATCAAGAGGTCCTCATTGCCGTCCCAATACTGCAGCATGAGATCTCGTCCCACACCATCCATGAGCCGTTTTAAAACCAGGGCAATGAGCAATATGTCATCGACCTTGCCCAGAAAGGGTATGAAATCGGGCAGGAAGTCGAGCGGTGAAGCTACATATATGATGGTGCCCAGCAACAGAGCCTTGTCCGTCTTAGAGACCTTCTCATCCTGGACCAGGCGGTACATGAGTTTGACGAAGTTGGGAATAAGCATCAGGGCTTCCTTGGCCATATTGGTTGCCTGGCTCTTTTCATTGGTACTCATTTGATCGACCTCCTCGCACCATTATTATTGCCCGTGAATCAGAATACTATTTTCCTGCCCCGCAAATTGACACATAGTATCAATCCGACGGCTATAAGGTTAGTCAGCATGGAACTGCCCCCGTAGCTGAGAAAAGGCAATGGGATCCCGGTGATCGGCATCATCCCGATAGACATACCTATACTCTCAAAGATGTGAAACAACCACATGGCAGTGATCCCCAGAACCATCAGAGTACCGTAAAATTCCTTGCACTGGAAGCTTATACTTATAGCACGGACAATGAGGATCCCATACAGTATTAATACAAAAGCGGCTCCCAGAAAACCTAATTCTTCTCCTATCACAGCGTAAATAAAATCGGTATGGTGCTCGGGAAGAAAATTCAGCTGCACTTGAGTACCGTGGAAGAGCCCCTTGCCGAAGAGTCCTCCTGAACCAATGGCCACCAGAGACTGTATGATGTTCCAACCGGCCCCCCGGCCACCCTGCCCGTCATTATAGGGATTAAGAAAAACGATCAAGCGGTTTAATTGATAATCTTTCATAGGCAGAGGCATGCCGAATTGAAAATGAAGTACCAGTACCAGAACTAGTAATAGAAAACCCGCCCCGAACAATAGCCCCAGTAATTTCGGGTTGGCCCCTGCGACAAACATCATGACTGCAGTAACTGCAATGTAAACCAGCGCAGTGCCCAGATCAGGCTGCATCATTATCAGTACCAGAGGTATGCCCATGTAGAGAAAACAGGGCATCATCTTGCCCCAGGTATCCAGATCTCCTTTGCGTTCGTTCAGAAAATCGGCAAAGGACATGATCAGCAATATCTTGGTAAATTCCGCCGGCTGTATGGCAGGAAGCGGCCCCAGGCTGATCCAGCCAGTAGTGCCCCGGATCTCCTCGCCGGCAACCAGGACTAGCAGCAGGAGGAATATCGAAAGCCCATACAACCACCAGCTGTAACGGCGAATATTGTTATAGTCATACTGCAGAATAAAGATTACCGCCAGTAAGCCAATAAATATAGAGACCACCTGTTTTTTCACATAAAAATAGCGGTCAGCTGAGATCCCATAACTGGCACTGGCCAGGACTATCAGACCAAAGACCAGCATTATCAGCAAGGTACCCACAAAACTCTTGTCGATAAACTTGAGCCGTTTTATTTCCAATTCTCCAACCTCCCTGCTTATTATAAGGCCAGGTCGAAGATTGTGTCCAGTTTGCAAAAACAGGGAGAAAAGCGGGATATGAATAGCCAGATGTGCCCAGCAACCTTAATGGCGGCCAAAAGCAAGAAGCATCGTGACCGCAATAACAACCAACAGGTTGCATCGTTGCATAGATCTATATCCCCCCTCAGTAATTACCAATAGGAAAGGGGACACCGTGCACTGTGCCCCCATTAGGTGATCCCATTTTAAGAACTTGATTCGTTTTCATAACCATTTAAATATTCTCTCTATCCCCTCCCTTCTGTAAATCATATTCAAAACCTCTCACAGAATAAGTGGTAAATTTAAGATTTTACAAACTACTTTAATATCAGAGATGAACGTCATATTAAATCTACGTTCTTTACCCTATGTCTGTAAACCTGCAGAGTGGACTCATGCAACCTTTCAGATGAACACATACAGTGCCATCGATGGCGCTCCGTCTATTCCAAAACATCACACCCTAGCCCGCCCGGCGAAAGCCCTTTACCGGAATGTTAGCCACCAGAGCTACCGACTGGTCATCATTTTCGAAGTTAACCGACAGCGCATCCTCGTCTATATCCAGGTACTGACGTATGACCTTGATCAAGTCTTCCTTAAGATTGTTCAACACCTCAGGAGATACTGAGGAACGGTCATGCACCAGCACCAGGCGCAGGCGTTCCCGGGCAATATCCTTGCTGTTTATGGCATCTTTCATAAAAATCCTGGTAAGGATATCTAACAACATGTCCTCCCCCCCTACCTGGCCAGCTTCAGCATTTTCCTGAAACGGTCAACGATTCCGTTGTTTTCTTCTTCCATAGCCATGATAGGTACCTCTTCGCCCATCAATCGGCGAGAAATACGGCGATAGGCACCACCTGCCCGGGAGGCGTTCTCCAGGACTGCCGGTTCTCCGCGGTTGGTAGATACTACTATAGATTCATCCTCGGGTACTACTCCTATCAGGCTGATCGACAGGATATCCAGGATGTCATCTATATCCATCATGTCCCCACGCTTGACCATCTTGCTGCGCAGACGGTTGATGATCAGATGGCTGTTTTTAAGGCCGCTGGCTTCCAATAGCCCGATGATGCGATCAGCATCACGAACAGAAGATACTTCCGGGGTGGCTACTACTATAGCCTGATCGGCCCCGGCGACCGCATTTCTGAAACCTTGTTCGATTCCTGCCGGACAATCTACCAGGATCACGTCAAAATCCTTGCGCAGCTCGTTAGTGAGATTCTTCATCTGATGAGGGGTAACTGCGGTCTTATCCTTGGTTTGGGCAGCTGGAAGCAGATGCAGTCCTTCAAAGCGTTTATCCCTGATCAGGGCCTGATTCAGCTTGCAATTCCCATTTACTACATCAACGATATCAAATACGATCCGATTCTCCAGTCCCAACACCACATCGAGGTTTCTTAGCCCGATATCAGTGTCGATCATAACCACCCGCTGGTTCAACATGGCAAGAGCTGTCCCTAAATTGGCCGTTGTGGTCGTTTTGCCCACTCCGCCCTTTCCTGAGGTAATGACGATAACCTTGCTTTTCATTATATGTAGCCTCCATTCATAATTTTAACTTCTCAATTACGACCTTGCCGTCTCGGATTCTGGCCAATTCTGGTATACTCAACTCCACGCTTTCACCATCCGGTGGCCGGGTAATGTGATTGGCGATCCGCAACTGAGTCGGATTCATGCGATAAGCGCTGATCATTGCCGTCTCATCACCAAAGGCTCCTGCATGCACCATACCCCGGAGTGACCCCATTATGAGGATATTACCTCCGGCGATCACCTCCGCCCCGGGATTAACATCCCCCAAAATCACTACATTGCCTTCGCTGAATAACTTCTGTCCGGAGCGAAGATGGCGGCATATCATGACAGTATCGTTGTAGTAGGGCATGTGGTCAAAGGGATACTCTTCCCCCGGTACATCTGCCTCACGTCCTGGCGGTCCATTAGACATCAGGTCCTGCAGATAAAAGCCATGGTCCAGGAGCAGATCTTCCAACTCCCTCACCTGTTTGCTGGTCAGACGCTGGTCTCCTATATCGATTCTCACCATGGTTCCTGGCAGATAGCTCGGAAGATTATTCAAACGGTACAGCAATTCCTCTTCCAATTCGGCAAAGCTCATCATAGTGCCGATATTAAGGAAAAGCTCATTGTTGTTGGTAGTAGCTGTTGCCACAAAGTTGCCCCCCATCTCAAATGTTTCGAGATATTGTTTATATGTTCTATTGTTAACAATATTTTCCTTCAGAGAAAAAACAAAAAACAGGAGAATCATTCACTAATTCTCCCGTTTTACGTCACTTTGCCAGCCAAAAATTATTACATTTTTTGCTATCTGGTTTGGGTTTCCGTGTTAATAGTCCCTGTAGGCGCATTGTTATTGCTATTGCCAGCAGCTCCGCTGGTCTTGGTCTCAGTTTCACTGGCAGTCTTTTCAGACGATTTGGCGTCGGCCAAATGGTCAACGATGCCAAAATACTGTTCAAAGACATCCCGGGCGATGTAGCCCGCCGACCCGCCTCCGCTGTAACCGTATTCAACGACTCCGGCAAAAGCTATTTCCGGATCGTCGAAAGGCGCAAAAGCGATGAACACCCCATGGAACTCCTTTCGGGCATTGTCTCCGGCCCGGCCGGTCTCAGCAGTTCCGGTCTTGGCCCCTACCCCGATCTCTGGCGGGAAATGTCCGAACAAAGAATAAGCAGTTCCGCCCGGTTGGGTCACTGCCAGCATAGCCCGTCTGGTTTCAGCCAAAGATCTGGTCGAAACATCCGCATGATTAATGACATGGGGCTCGATGACCTCTAATACTTTGCCGTCATGAGTCACTATCTTCTTGACCAGATGAGGCTGCATGAGATAGCCGCCATTAGCGATTCCAGCGATGTAGTCAGCCAGCTGGATCACAGTAAAATCGTCAGATCCCTGCCCTATTGACATGTTGAATGTATCGAACTGCTGCCAATGAGTATCGAAATTATAGTCGATCTCATATTGAGCCTGCATAATAGCTTTCTCATTCGCTTTCTTTTTGATTATTTTATTCTTTTCTTCATCATTCTCGGCGTTGGCTATCAAGGAAGCATATTTCTGGTCCAACTCCTTGAACAGGGTCTTATATTTGCTGTCTACCATTATAGAACTGATCTGTTTCTTCCACTCCGGAGTAGGAATCAGTCCAGCCGTCTCGTAGGGTAGATCGATACCGGTCTTCGAGCCTAATCCGAACTGTTTGGCTACATGGATGATCTCATCCTTGCCTGCCCGTCTGCCCATTTCCTGAAAATAGGTATTGCATGACACCGCCATGGCGCGATAATAGTTTACATTACCATGAACTCCGGTGCATTTGATATACGGGGCTATCCAGTAGGCTCCGGCACAGTTTACCAGATCCCCCTGCGGGTCCATAGCTCCTTTTTCCAGGGCGGACATACCGGTGATTCCTTTAAAGGTCGAACCTGGAGGGTAGGTGGTCTGAATGGCCCGGTTAGTCAGGGCACCCGGGTTCAGGGGATCGTAAGTACCAGGAGGCAGGTAGTAGCTGGCCAGTTCCGGTTTGAGGTTTCCCTTCCAGTCATCGGGGTAAAGATTAGGCGCGCTGGCCATAGCCAAAACCTCGCCAGTCTTAACATTCAATAAAACGGCCGAGGCTACCTTGGCCTTGGGATTCTGAGCCTGCAGGCGGGCCAGGTTTTCGGCCATACTATTCTCCATTACCTTTTGCAGTTTGGGGTCTATGGTCAGGTAGATGTTGTTGCCCGGGTGTGATTGCAGGGTAACCAATTCCCGGACCGGACGACCACCGACATTGACCTCCACCTGTCTGGCCCCGTCAGTCCCGCGAAGTTCTTTCTCATACTGCTTCTCTATACCCGCTTTTCCAATCAGGCTGTTAATGCTGTATCGGGAACCCTCAGAACCATTGAGTTCTTCCTGGCTGATGGAATGGATGTAACCCAAAACATGTCCGGCCAGAGCTCCCTGAGGATAATTGCGCAGCGGTTCAACCGACACCTCGACTCCCGGCAGATCCTGACGTTTTTCTTCTATCTGCACCACTAACTCCCATGGAATATCACGCATTACAACCACGGGCTCAAATAACCTGAATTTCTGCAACTCTATTTTATCCATTATAGTTTTCCGGTCGATATCAGGATAATAGGGCTTGAGCATAAACACCAGCTTGTCTACCAATGCAGTTCGGTCTACATTGTCGAGATAACTGAGGCTGAGGGTGTAAACCAGTTCATTGGCAGCCAGAACCGAGCCGTCAGCAGCATATATCTCCCCTCGCGGAGCTTTTACAGGCACCAGACGGACCCGGTTGTCCTTGGCCTGGGTCTGGTATTCATCATTAAAAAAAAGCTGGACCATAGCCAGACGCAAACCCAGTATTACCAGCAAGGCGATTACAAAGTAACCGTATGCTTTAAGTTTTATTTTCAAGTCACTAGTATTCATTTAGAACTCCCCATCATGCCTCAGACGTCCATAAATGGAAGAATCATAATACCAGAGATAGAGCGGGACCGCCAGGGCAACATTATAAATCATCTGATAGATCACCCCGGTAACCAGGCCGATATCAATATGGAATACAGGCAAGACGGCCAGGCTCATCAAGAACATACAGACGGTATTGATAAGGGTAGCCACCAGTACGCTCAGCACACCCACCAATATATTTTCCTTGAAGACATTGCCCTGGATTTTTCCCAGGATATAACCGGTCAGCCCCTTGGCCAGGGCGTTCATACCGATGAATCTGCCCAATACGAGGTCCTCCAGGAACCCGCACAAGAATCCATAAACGGTCCCTTCCCGGGCTCCGTTGATCAAAGCGAAAAAGGCCACAAAAATCAATACCAAATCAGGCACCGTACCCTTTATACTATAAGTGCTGAAAATAGTCGACTGTAATAATATTGCCAGCCATGGCAATAAAATCAGGATAAAAATCCGTACATACCTACTCATTGGCTGTATCTCCCTCCAGGGCTTCCACCGGCGGGTGATAATCTTTTATAACCAGAACTTCCTCAAGTTTGTCAAAGTCGGTCATGGGCTTGAGCCGGGCGGTCAAGAGCAATCCGCTGGGCTCTTTGGTCACCTTGCTTATCCGGCCAATGGCTATACCCTTGGGGTAAACTGAAGACAGCCCGGAAGTAACCACTATATTGCCCTTTTCGATCTTTGAGTAGTATGGAATATTGGCCATACGCAGATAATTGCTGTTACCGAGTCCCTCGACGATGCCCCGGGTTTCCCGGGTTTTTTGCAAAATGGCACCGACTGCCGTCTCCCTATCAGTTATCAGTATGACCTGAGCCGAATTTCTGCTTACACTGCCGATCCGTCCGACCAAGCCTTGAGGACTGATAACCGCCATATCTTTGGTCACCCCCGCCTCCTGACCTTGATCTATCACCAGGTACCGGTACCAGTTGACCGAGCTGCGGGCTATCACCCGGGCGGGAATAAAGTCGTATTCGTCCCGCTTTGACTCAGCAAATGCCAGCATCTTACGCAGCCGCAGGGCTTCCGCCCTGTATTCCATAAGCTTCTGGTTCTGCAGGATAAGGTTGTTGTTCTGTTGTTTGAGCGATTCGATGGTCCGGCTCTGCTGTTTCTTATTAGCAAAGGCAAGCGTCCAGCCGTCCCAGTTGTATTTAACGCCGCTAACCCCGCTTTGCAGCGGGGTATAACTCTCTCTTATTATTTTTTCAAGCAGGGTAATGTTTTCGCGGTGAACGGAAGTCTTGCTCATTATGAAAAGAGATACCACTATAATGGAAAGCACCAGCCAAAAGTACCTGCTCCTAAGAAGTCTTAACAAAATCCCTCACCCGGCTATACATTTTTCTTGGCAGGAACCAGCACCTTCTTCAAGACCTCAATATTCTCAAGGACCCTTCCCGTACCCCTGGCCACTGCCAGCAGCGGTTCATCACAAGGGTAGACCGGGATCTGGGTCTCACGGCTGACTAATTTGTCCAGTCCTCTCAGCAGAGCTCCGCCGCCGGCCATGACGATCCCTCGGTCGATGATATCCGAGGCGAGTTCCGGAGGCGTTTTCTCCAGGCATACCTTGATACCTTCGATGATCTGATCGACCGTCTCCTTCAAAGCCTGCTGGATCTCCAGCGAAGATACCCGGATTGTTTTAGGCAGACCGGTCACCAGGTCACGGCCTTTGACCTCGTAGTAATCCTCGGGGCCTTCCCACATGGCTGAACCAATGGAAATCTTGATATCCTCGGCAGTTCTCTCACCTATCAGGAGGCTGTAGTTCCTTTTGAGATGTCCAAGGATGGCTTCATCCATTTTATCTCCGGCTACCCGGACCGATTTGGCGGTGACGATCCCGCCTAACGATATGACGGCAACCTCGGTGGTACCGCCACCGATATCGACTATGAGATTGCCGGTAGGTTCATAGACAGGCAGACCAGCCCCAATCGCGGCTGCCATGGGCTCCTCGATCAGATAGGCTTCTTTAGCGCCACCGGCGAGAGCTGCTTCGCGTACCGCCCTTTCTTCAACTGTCGTACAGCCGGTAGGAATGCTGATAATGACCCGCGGACGCGCAAATGGAGTGCGCTGCCCCAGGACTTTGTTGATAAAATACTTGATCATAGCCTGAGTTACGTCAAAGTCTGCGATCACTCCATCCTTCATCGGGCGGATGGCCACTATGTTGCCGGGGGTGCGTCCTATCATTTGTTTAGCCTCATCACCAACAGCCAAGACCCTGCCATTATCACTTTGAATGGCCACGACCGACGGCTCGGTAAGTACTACTCCCCGGCCTTTCAGATGGACCAGTGTATTAGCAGTTCCCAGATCTATGCCCAAATCCTTTCCAAACACCATTGTTTCCTCCTTATCCTATATTAGTCCTCTGCCTTTCAGGCTGTACTGGTTGTTTTCTCCGATTATAATATGGTCCAAAACCTCTATACCCATGATATTTCCTGCTTCTATCATACGCCTGGTCAACTCTATGTCTTCCGTACTGGGTGATGGATCCCCGCTAGGATGGTTATGGATCAATATCACAGAAGCGGCGCTACGCTTTACGGCATTCTTGAATACTTCGCGCGGATGAGCGATGGAACTGGAAAGGCCTCCGATCGATATCTCTTCCGTAGCCAGCAGCCCGCCCTTGCGGTCAAGATACATGACCCGAAAGTGTTCGCGGTCGTAAAATCGCATATCATCTGCTGCCATCTCGCGAACCACATTGAAAACGTCTTCGGGAGACTTTATCTGCTTCCTGGGTGCCTGTCTGGCCAAAACCCGCCGTCCCAGTTCGATAGCTGCTTTCATCGAAACCGCCTTGGCCGGGCCGATACCCTTGTTACTCATCAGTTCTTCAATACTGGCATTCATAAAGTAACGCAGGTTGTTATCATGATCTTTAAGCAGCCGTTTGCCAAGGTCTACTGCATTTTCCTGCCGATTGCCGCTGCCCAATATTATGCCCAGTAATTCGCAATCATCCAACGAGGCTTCGCCCCGTTCTATCAGCTTTTCCCGGGGCCTCATAGTCTCAGGCAGATCCTTGATGCCTATTTTGTATTCGCTCACCAATCCCACTCTCCAGCAAATACATTCCCTGCCTCTTCAACATTAGATACAGGCGGCTCAAAGGCAGTCCCACTACGTTAAAATAACAGCCTTCCAGACCGGCCACAAATATAGCGGCCAAGCCCTGTATGCCATATGCGCCGGCCTTATCACGCGGCTCACCGCTGGCTATATAGGCTTCTATCTCTTCGGTATCCAATTCGCGGAAAAAGACCCGGGTGGTCTCACAGTCGATCTCCCGTTCCCCGGTTGCTGAGTACAATATACAGAGGCCGGTAATAACCTCGTGCGCAGCTCCGCTGAGCATAGACAGCATTGTAAAAGCTTCCCGGTCATCCACCGGTTTGCCCAGTATCTGCCCTTTACATACCACTACCGTATCAGCCGCGATCACGACCGCATCAGGATGGCTTTTGCCAGCAGCTTCGGCCTTGGCTGCTGCAATTCTCATGACTGCATCAGCCGGTTTTTCCTTTGACATAATACTCTCATCGATATCGGCAGGAACAGTCGTAAAATCGAGGCCCAGATTGTGCAGAAGCGTGGCTCGTCGTGGTGATGCAGATGCTAATATAACCTTTTTCAAGCACATATCCTCGTCATTTTGATTATTCAAATCTTTTGATTCCGCGTTCCACGGAACCTATCTATGTTACGGGTAATTACTTTATATCCTTTCTCCTGTTCAGAGCTTACATGCGACGATAGACTAGATAGGCCAGTATAAAACCCAGTAGGGTAAAAAAGCTGATATGCATCATAAAACCAAAGGTAAAAGTAAAGACATTCAGGTCTATGGTGAATTTAGGCACGCCAATGCTCTGAACCTTGCCCAACATCCCCAGCGCCGGCCATAATCTGGTCAAGGCCTGGCCAATATAGGATCCGATGATCCCTCCCAGGACCAGCAACAAGAGCAGCAGTTGCCACCCCGGATAGTCTCGCGAAATATTCTTCACTGATAACCTCCGAACATTGATTTCCCTAAAAGTTTAGCATTACAAAACCACAAACACAAGCTGTACAAGTGTTAAGGGACGTAATCAGTAATACCGAAAAAAGCATAACTGGTTACGTCCCCTTAATTCTCTAATAAGCCTATTTGTGATTAAAAGCCAGATTGAAACTCAGCACTTCCAGATTGACTGACAGATCTACATTTCTTAATACAACGTCCGGAGGTACCCTCAGTATCCGGGGGGAAAAGTTCAGTATTGCACGCACCCCTGCCTGGATCAATTCATCAGTGACTTCCTGGGCTACTGATGCAGGTACAGTG
The DNA here is from genome assembly GCA_050258735.1 of Deltaproteobacteria bacterium. Lineage (GTDB taxonomy): Bacteria > Bacillota > Syntrophomonadia > Syntrophomonadales > Syntrophomonadaceae > Syntrophomonas_A. The sequence continues at coordinate 14,388 of JBLMZJ010000117.1, forward strand.
ATCACCCCGATGTTTATCGACTGTTCCTTGACCCTCTCTGCCAATTTACCAAGTGATTCTACTTCGATCCCATCCAATTTGGTCCCTATGATCTGCGGATTGATATCCAAAACTGCCCGGATGTTGAAACCGCGGTCAGCAAAGCCCTGATATAATGCCAGAGCGGAGCCCAATTTGCCGGCTCCGATTATTATGGCATTCCACTGACGGTCAAGACCCAATATCTTCATGATGTGGCCATAAAGCTCATCAACCTTGTAGCCTACCCCCCGGGTGCCAAATTCCCCGAAATAGGCAAGATCTTTTCTGACCTGAGCAGAACTCACGCCTACACCCTCAGCAATTTCACCGGACGACACCGTTTCACTCCCTTCCTGCATGAGCTGATGCAGAAATCTGGAGTATATGGATAGGCGCATAACGGTAGCTTCAGGTATCTTATAGGCTTTCAAATTCTCACTCCTTTGCAGGAAAAATCAATATAGCCTGTCTGTTGAAACAGGACAGGTAACTCCTGGAAAAGACATTAACATGCCTTATTATACTAAGATTGTAATGACCTTGTAAACAATAATCGAAACCAGGGCGGATGAGGGGATGGTAATGATCCAGGCAGCTACAATCTGCCGGGCAATATTCCAGCGAACGCCCTTCAATCTTTTGGCAGCTCCTACTCCCATTATCGATGAAGACACCACATGAGTGGTGCTGACCGGAGCGCCAAAATGGCTGGCCGTAAAGATGACCAGTGATGACGTGAAATCAGCGGCAAACCCATTTATAGGTTCGATGCGAAATATCTTTCCGCCCATGGTCCGGATGATCCTCCAGCCGCCTATCGCAGTACCGAATGCCATTGCCGCTGCACAGGCCATCTTTACCCATATGGGCACTTCAAATACACTGATAATATTACCGCTCACTAAGGCCATAGTTATGATGCCCATCGATTTTTGCGCATCGTTGGAACCGTGGGCAAAGGCAGCCATGCAGGCCGATAATATCTGCATCTTGCGAAATGAATTGTTGGTCCGGGTTGGAGACGCTCCCCGGAAGAGCCAGAAAAGCAGTGTCATTACCAGGCTGCCGGCTGTGAGCGATACAACCGGAGATATGACCAGTCCGGCAAAGATCCTGATAAATCCATGCCATAAGACCGCTTTATATCCGAAGCCGGCAATGACCCCCCCAATCAGGCCTCCGATCAGGGCATGCGAAGAACTGCTGGGGATACCGAAGCGCCAGGTGATCAGGTTCCAGGTAATAGCACCGATAAGGGCACAGCAAAGCACCAGTCCGGTCACATTATCAGGGGATACGATGCTCTTTCCGATGGTAGCGGCAACTGCGGTTCCAACCAGAGCCCCGAGGAAATTGAGGCCGGCCGCTATGATTATAGCATTGCGGGGTGATAGGGCCTTGGTCGATACCGAGGTGGCGATGGCATTGGCCGTATCATTAAAGCCGTTGACGAAATCAAAAGATAATGCGAGTAATACAACCAGAACAACTACTGCGATACTAAACATACTTGACCGCTACTCCCTTAATGATGTTACTGACATTCTCGCAATAATCCAACGTAGTTTCCAGGTGCTCGTAGATTTCCTTCCATTTAATAATGTCGATCACATTCTCAGTTTTCTCAAAAAGAAGGGCGATTCCTGCTCGGTACAGGTAATCCCCCTCCTGTTCATATGACCGGATCTTTTCGCATGATTCAATAATATCCAGACTATTTTGTCGTACATGCGGCAATTTAGAAACGGCCAGTTGTATTTCAGAAGATGCATCTTCCAGTGTCTTTACCAGTTTAAGAACATAAACATCCTTGGGCGAACCAACCTTGAAGATCACGATCTTCTCCATGGTGCCCTGGATATGATCCAGTACATTGTTGAGTTCCCGGGCCAACTGCAGTATATCCTCACGATCAAAGGGGGTGATAAACGAGGCATTGATACGGTCCATTACCTGACTCAGGATGTTGTCACCGCGTTCTTCAACCTCTTTTATCTTTTCAAGGTTGGCAGTAGCCTCAGTCTGCTTCTCGAGAAATGCCTTCAGGATATCGGTAGCTTCACAAATTGCTTCCGCTAATTGCCCAAAATAATTAAAAAAGCGATCATCTCGTGGCTTCAGCCTGACCACTCTCATACCTCCCTTACATAAATACCCGTGTATACATTATAATTTATCACTATTTCAGCGTTGTTAAGAATCTGTTATAAATTCGTTAACATATACTTAACTTGTCTATTCTTTCTAACAGGTGTGACCGGGCTCTGTCCAGTATATAAAATGACCCGGTGATCAGCAGGTATTCATCTTCCTGCAACAGTTCCAAACCCAAGTCTACTGCCCTGATAATACTTTCCTCCTTCAAGCAGCTTTTATGCGGGTGGATCTCCTGCCAGATCGTTGCCACCCTCTGCCATTCGGTCCCGCGCGCCCCTTCCGGCCGAGTTACTATACAATGCCTGGTACTCTCTACCAACGGCAGCAGCGAATGCATCACATCCTTGTCGTTCAGCCAGCCGCAAACCAGCACCCGTTCTTTCCCGGGCATCATTACCTTGAGTGATTCGGCCAGCGCTCTGGTCCCTTGAGGGTTATGTGCGGCGTCTACGATAACCAGAGGTCTCTCACTTAACACCTCGAGTCTTCCCGGATGCCGGAGCCCGGCCAAAGCCTTGCGTGTTGCTCCTTCAATTCCCGACAGGTCAAGCTGCGGGTATGCTGGCAAACTGGTCGGAGACGTCACCGGCAAAGCCAAATTGCTGCGCATGATGAGCAGGGTGGTCAGGGCTGTCGCCAGATTGGACAATTGAAAGAACCCCGACAGGGAAAAGAGTACATCCCGCATTTCATCCCGGTCATAATTGATGTCGATCCTTTGCCCCCTGGTCTCCTGTCCAGGCCGGCTTTTGATTTTTACCAGGTCTGATGCGTAGACCGGTGCTCCCAGGATACTGGCACGGGACCTGATCACGCCCAGGGCAGCATCATCCATGGGGCCGGTAACCACAGGACGTCCCGGTTTGATTATACCAGCTTTGTTGGCAGCTATTTCTTCCAGGGTCTCCCCCAGATATGCAGTATGATCATAGTCTATGCCGGTAATAACTGAGATGAGGGGATCTATCACATTGGTAGTGTCATAGATCCCCCCCATCCCCACTTCGAGAACCACGAAATCAGGCTGCTGATCATGGAAGTATTGAAAACCCACAGCAGTCAGAATCTCGAATTCACTGGGAGATTCCATTCCTCGATCTTTCATCTCTTGTATAAATCCAGCCATGCGGCCGAGCCGTTCGGATAGATCCTCTGCTGGAATGGCCTCGCCGTTTATGCGGAACCTCTCAGTATAACTATGAAGATGCGGTGAACTGTATGTCCCTACTTTATAACCAGATTCCTGCAGTATGCCGGCGATGATGAGTCCGGTAGATCCTTTGCCATTCGTTCCCGCGATATGGATATACCTGAGGCCCTCTTCTGGGTGCCCCATCAATTCCAACAGATTCCTGGTTCGTTCCAGTCCCGGTACAATCAGTCCCGGTATACTCATTCGGGCCAGCGCGTCGCTTATCCCTTTTTCAATATCTCCAGCCGTTGCAATAAACCTTCTTTCTTGCTACGGGCCTCATCGGCTTTGGCCTTCTCTTTCTCAATAACATCCTGGGGTGCCCGTGCCAGGAAACTCTCGTTGTTCAATTTGCCCTCCGCCTTTTCCAGATCAGATTGGGCAGCCTTCAATTCCTTCTGCAGGCGAGAAGTCTCCTTTTCCAGGTCGATGACTCCTTCCAGTGGAACATATATTTCGGCACCGGTCGTCAGAGCAGTCAGCGCCCGGGCAGGCTTTTCTGCCATGGCCGCCAGTATCTCCAGTTCACGGACTCCGGCCATCTGCCTGATATAGTTTTGATTGGCCGTCACGAGTTCACGCCCTGCATCATCAGCGACAAGTATGATAGCTTTGAGGGGAGCCCCTGGGTTGATAGCGAACTCCGAACGTATATTGCGCAAAGCCCGGATAATACTCATTATCTGATTCATCTGGTCTATCGCCGCCCTTGATACCGCCTTTTCATCCTTGACCGGCCATGGTTCCAGCATTATGGTCTCGTTATGGCCGGGCAGATACTGGTATATCTCCTCGGTAATAAAAGGCATAAACGGATGCAGCAACAACAGAAGGCCGTTCAAAATCCGGTGCAGCAGATTCTGTATCACTGCACGCTCCCGGGCGACCCCCGAATTTAGCCGCGGTTTAGCCAGTTCGATGTACCAGTCACAGAATTCGTCCCATATAAAGTCGTACATGTTTTTAGCGGCTTCACCCAGATCATATCTCTCCAGCAAATTGGTTATCTCTTCATTCTTCAGATTGAGCCGCGACAGAATCCAGCGGTCTGCCAGGGTCAGTTCGCTTTCATCTATTTCAGTCGGTTGATAATCCTCCAGGTTCATCATTACAAAACGCGAGGCGTTCCATATCTTGTTCGCGAAGTTGCGGGTATTCTCCACCTTGTCCCAATGGAAACGCACATCGTTTCCTGGTGTAACGCCGGTGATCAGAGAGAAACGCAAGGTGTCCGCGCCATATTTTTCAATGACTTCAATGGGGTCTATCCCATTGCCCAATGATTTGCTCATCTTTCTCCCTTGCCCATCCATGATCAGCCCGTGAATATTGACATCATAGAACGGCACCTTGCCGGTGTGCTCAATGCCGGAAAAAATCATGCGGGCGACCCAGAAAAAGATGATATCCCGACCGGTTACCAGTACACTTGTGGGATAAAAACATTTCATATCATCGGTAGCCTCAGGCCAGCCCAGGGTGGAAAAGGGCCATAAGGCACTGGAGAACCAGGTATCCAAAACATCTTCATCCTGGATCAGATCACTTGACTCACATTTGGGACAATGATCCGGGTCTACCTTGGCGCAGATCACCTCGCCGCAGTTTTGGCAGTACCAGACCGGGATACGATGTCCCCACCATAATTGACGGGAGATGCACCAATCCCGGATATTCTCCATCCAGCTGATATATATCTTGGTAAACCGCTCGGGTACAAAACGGATCTCCCCGGATACCACCTTTTCAATGGCCGGTTCAGCCAGGGGTTTCATACGCACAAACCATTGCTTGGATATCAGCGGTTCGATGACCGTGTCGCAACGCTGGCAGTGGCCCACGGCATGGCGATGATCATCTACCTTGACCAACAGATCCTGGGCTTCCAGATCAGCAACCACCCGCCGGCGGCACTCATAACGTTCCAGTCCCTGATATACTCCGGCATTCTCATTCATGACCGCATGGCTGTCCATAACCGCCAACTGTTCCAAGCCTTGCCGCAGTCCCATTTCAAAATCATTCGGGTCATGGGCTGGAGTGACTTTTACCGCTCCGGTACCGAATTCACGGTCGACATAATCATCAGCAAAAATGGGTATCAGCCGGTTCATCAACGGCAACATCACCTTCTTGCCGACCAGATGCCGGTAGCGCTCGTCATCCGGGTGAACGGCCACACCTGTATCGCCCAGCATTGTCTCGGGGCGGGTCGTGGCCACTACTACGAAGTCATCGCTGCCATCAACCGGGTATTTTATATGCCAGAGGTGACCATCACTATCTTCGTGCTCCACCTCGATATCAGATATAGCAGTATTACAGCGGGGGCACCAGTTGATGATATAATCCCCCTGGTAGATGAGCCCCTTGTCATATAGATTGACAAAAACCTCACGTACCGCCCGGGAACACCCTTCATCCATGGTGAAGCGTTCACGGGTCCAATCACAGGACGAGCCCATCAATGACAGCTGATCGGTAATGCGCTGACCGTAAAGGCGCTTCCATTCCCAAACCCGGTCTAAGAACTTTTCCCGGCCCAGATCACGTTTACTTAAGCCCTCCTGGGCCAAAGACTCCTCTACCTTGGCCTGGGTGGCTATACCTGCATGGTCCGTACCGGGCAGCCATAACGTATTATATCCCTGCATCCTGCGCCAGCGGGTCAGGATGTCCTGCAGAGTGTTGTCCAGGGCGTGTCCCAGATGGAGTGACCCCGTTACATTAGGCGGAGGCATTACTATGGAGAAAGATTTCTTACTATGATCATTGCTGGGCGCAAAATAATTGTTCTCTTTCCAAAATGCATACCATTTTGCTTCCACCTGCCCCGGGTCATAGACACTGGGCAAATTCCTGGCCGTTGACATGGGATAACCTCCTTATAATCGACTATACTTATACAGATTAAATTGTACTGAATATTTTCACGTAATGCCAGCCCCAACCAGGAGGTATACCAGTATCCAGTAATCTCTCCCTGTCTATGTAAATTTGTCCCATTAAAGCTCAACATTATACCCTGTACAAATTCCAGCCTTTCAGATGTCAGGCCCATTTATTTAGATGCTTATAATGAGCAAATGGACTTACAGGAAGATCTGACGGCTTTTCTGGAAAGCCGCTAACCTATCGGGCAAATAATACTACGACGGGACGTTATTGATATGACCGCCCCGTTGCTTTTCTAATAAAACTCCCAACCTTCTTCCCGAAACCTTTCCTCCCATATCATCTTCAACAAGGCCAGGTCATCACTGTAGTCATACTGGGGATCATCGCTGTGGTATTCCAAGGTCTCAAGGATCTCCATAACAAAATCCTCCGCCCCTTTTTCGTTCCAGGCCTGCTGCAGCCTGCGGGTGCGCAGGTGCCCGCCTCCCCTTAGTTTAGCAATAGTCCCGTTCATCACTCCTTTGAGATCCCGGGCGGCTTCAATACAGCATTGCTGGCTGGATTGAGATCGGATAATAAACACCCCCATCTGGGGCTTCATCTGTTTATACTGTTCTTTTAACTGCTTTTTTCTATCCACTTTAATATCCCATTTCCTTTAAGATCCTGGCCAGGGTGTGTAAACGCTCACCGAGCTGTTCGTCATCATTACTTAGGGCCTGGCGGAACAACTGGATATCCTCATCGATCTTCTCGTTGTCAGTACAGACCGCCACCGTCATGGCATCGCCCTGCAAACCTACCCGGTCAATCACCGGCTTGGTCGGATCATAAAGTTTCTCGTAGCGATAGGCCTCGGCCAAGTACAGTTTAGCCCGGCAAACCAGGATGGCCAGGTCAAGCACCCGGTGCAGCGGTAATTCTTCAGACTGCCGGGACCACTTTTCTCCCGTATACCGCCACACCTTGGCTGAGATATCCACCTTTCCCCGATCATTCCATTGAGCCAGACCCAGCGACAGACCCTTGGCATCAGAATCATATGCATAGCGTCCATCAACGTTTTCATAGTTCTCTACCACTATTACCGGTTTATGTTTAAGTGTAGTAGGTATCTTGATTGTCATCACCCCCAAAGTATTTTAGTGAATTAGTAATCTAGTAATTTACTAAAATAATATTAAGCCCGTATACCATAGATGTCAAGTCGACTAATAAATAAAAATGTGGATAACCTCAAGTTCTGGAGGTATTTAATTCCTTGCGGAGAATTAGTAGATAGCGGACTGGTTGGGGTAAACTTAAAAAAATGATATTGTTGCGAGGTAGTTGTGTATGCTAAATATCGGCTGTCATTTATCTACCGCCAAGGGATACCTGCATATGGGGCAGGAAGCAATAAGCCTGGGAGCTAATACTTTTCAATTCTTCACCCGCAACCCGCGCGGCAGCAAGGCCAAGGCTATCGATGAAGCTGACATTGCAGCTCTGATAGCATTGGCTGACCAAAAAAGTTTTGCTCCAATCCTCGGCCATGCGCCTTATACCCTTAACCCTGCTTCAAACGACTCACGAGTCCGGGAATTTGCCCTGATGGTGATGAAAGACGATCTTATCCGCATGGAACATCTGCCTCATAATCTATATAATTTTCATCCGGGAAGCCATCAGGGACAGGGCATCGAGGTGGGTATAGATTTGATAGCACAAACATTGAACGAGGTCCTGACTCCGGAACAGAGCACTATCGTCCTTCTGGAATGCATGGCCGGCAAGGGCAGCGAGATAGGGACCAATTTCTCTGATATAAAACAGATCCTCTCCCGGGTAGGTCTGGTCGAGAAGATGGGAGTTTGTATCGACACCTGTCATATATATTGCGCCGGTTATGATATCGTCGGCAATCTTGATGGGGTCCTGGATGAGTTCGACAGGATCATCGGGCTCGATTATCTGAAAGCCATCCATCTCAACGACAGTATGTACCCACTGGGCAGCGGAAGGGACCGCCATGCCCGCATCGGCCAGGGCACTATCGGGCTGGAGCCGATAGTGAAACTGATCAATCATCCCCAATTGCGAGAACTGCCCTTCTATCTGGAAACCCCCAACGAACTGTCTGGATACGCCCAGGAAATCAATATGTTGAAGGTAAGCTATTGCTAGCTGTGATAGATAGAAAAAAGGAGGAAGCTCGGCTTCCTCCTTTTTTTATTGTTTTATTGTTCTATTTTGCTTAGGGCTGCGCGATCATAATGTCGGAGTATTTGAACGATGCCCCATTGCCCTTGCTAGTAAGTACTTTAACGGTTTGGTTCTTGATATCAAAGCTGTAGCCTATCATCTTGTTATTTCCACATGTCTTTCTCCATTGACCTATAACATTATTGGCATTATCAAAGGCTACCAGGGCAATGGCCTTATCATCATCAAGACATTTGTATGCAAAGTATTTATACTTGCCCCAGATGAAACCACCGCTGGGAGTATCGATTACCAAACCGGCGGGGGCAGATGGCTGCACGAGCCCTGGCGCAAGAACTGGATCTCCTAGCTCGACAGCGATGTTATAGGTCTTTATGGTTTCATCCGCAGCCTTAACCGCGAGAATATCACCAAACATCATGGTCGCTACATTGCTCTTGGCCGAAGGGCTGCCGAAACTATCGGCATTTATTGCCGTGCCGACCGGGAACACATTCCAGACCGCCCCGGCATCCTTGGTAAGGTTACTCAGGAAGACGGCCACTGTCATACTGGTGTTGATGGTAACGGTACCTTTGGCGATGCTGTATGGAACGCTGCTGCTATTCACCAGATAGGCACCGCCCACACTGGTAACATCGGCATTATTACTGGGTCTGAATACCGTCAGGGTATAAACCTTGGTGCCCCCTCCGGCAGTGACCTCAAGGTAAGCCGTATTCATCCCGGGGAGTAGGATCATAACCGGCGGATTGCATTCTGTGGTCAACCCAGAGTCAAGATAGAGTTTCCATGTAGCAGTCCCGCTTAAGGTTGGACTGATCAGTAAACTGTCAACAGAACCGGCGACTGTTCCGGAAATGGCAGTAGTGCTGATAGCCGCATCATTGAGGTCAGCAATAGCCAATACATTGACGGGATCAACTACGGCAGCCGGGTTAAGTAAAACGTTCAAGGTATAAACTCGGGTGGTTCCATCCTGGGCTGTAACCTTGACATATGCAGTACTTGGAGACGGCAGTGTATTGGTAGGGATCAGCACAGAGCAATCTGCGTTGCTGTACAGTCCCCATGTAGCATACGGACTGACATTCAAGCAGATTGTTACCGTAGCCAGGTAAACTTGTCCGGATACCGTCAAGGCGGCGTTATCGATGTTGGCACTGGTA
>JBLMZJ010000118.1:0-13918 GCA_050258735.1 Deltaproteobacteria bacterium
GATCCGGGTATTGTCACTGCTGGTAAAGCTCTGCCGCTTCAGCAGTTGGTAACGGAATTGACTGTGGATGGGCAGTACAAAAAACTCCTGCCCGGCTATCTCATCCCGAAAAGCGTAGTAAAGCATTTCGGCAGGTAGGTGACTGACTGTGGTAATAGAAACCGGGTCAACGAAACCAAAATGACGCAGGCAATAATCGTTGTCTGAACCCGGGTATGAAAAATGTGCCGGAAAGAAGGTCTCCTGATCCAGATAGAATATCGGAGATACCTGCATGGTCCGGGCCCCCCTGGTCAATTCGCGCAGGAGCAGCTCACCGCATTCTCTCTCCACCACATGAATACCCTGCCATTCTTCCGCTGTGACTCCCACGGTTTCTCTGAGCAAGCGGTCATATTCCCTCATTTGGAAAAGGTAATCATCGGGACGCGAGCTCAACTGGATGAACGGTTCATCAGCCAGTCCGCCGATTATACCCATTTTCCCAGTGGCTTTTAATTTTCTCAGTTCCTCTATAAATTCCGGTCTCTCCTGGCGCAGCCAGTACAGGAACGGCCCGGAAAAATGGGTATTGATATAAAAAGAATCCAGATTCACCGCATCCTGCAGCAGCCGTAGCCAGGGTTCATAAGAATTGGCATAAGCCTCTTCCCTGGTACGGTATAACTGAAAATGAGGCTGATGAAAATGAGGGCAAAACGCGATATGCCCTTTCATAAGCTACCTCCAATCAAAATGATATATGATCGATCCTGATAATCTGCAACTTATTGCTCAAACAGACCCGTCCCGGGATCGGTCACGAAGGTTCAAAAAATCATCTTCGTATTCGACCCGGCCCAGCCAGGACTCAAATTCCTCATTAAGCTGCCCGATAGTCAGTGAATCACTCAACCGCAGCAGTTTGGTATAATGATCGAAGAATCTCTTCATGGCATAGTCACGGGTCAGATTATTGCTGACCATGAACAACCAATCGCTGCTCTGGATGAGCATCAATTCTTTCAGGGCCTGTGTAACCGCCCGACGGGAAACCTTTGAATCGTAGGACAAGGATTTCAGGGTCTCATATTCCTGGCCTACCTTTTTGATTATCTCCCACATCCAGCCGGTTTCAGCATTGTTCCACATATAGTGTTTACCGCCCATGCCCCAGGAAGACTCGAATACCTGGGCTTCATGCTGGGCTGGCCCTGCGTTTTTCGGCGTGATCATCTCTAATTGTGTGCTTTGATGAAGCTCACGGATGACCTCTTCCAGCCAGCTGACCCCTTCCCACCACCAATGACCGAACAGTTCTGTGTCATAACAGCCAACGATAAGGGGAGTGGCAAAACCCAGCTTGATTGCCTCCCGGCTGTTTTCTTCGAGGCTGCGGACGAAGTGATGCGCATGCTGTTGGGATCTGATAACTGCTTTTTCAGGGTTATAGACCAGTTTACGATCCATGGGGTTATTGCGGTCGGTCACCTTCCAGTATTTAAAACCGGACCGCATCTCATGTTTATGAAACTCGCGATAATCCGGGTCGCCCGGGTAGCCAAAATCAGCCGACCAGACCTGGTTGGAGATCATGGCGTTGCGCCCGTATACAGTGATATCCTTGCCCTCGATGCGGTAGGGGCGATAGGTGGAAAGCCCGGTGGAAGCGAAGGTTTCCAGCTCCAGCCCATCGCCCTCGCCGCCGCTGAATACCTCTATGGGTTTGCCTCCTTCTATAGCATGACTATCAACATAAAAATACTTAAAACCATTCTCGATGAGGATATCCTCGATGCCCTGGAAATACCCGCATTCAGGGAGCCAGAAGCCCTCGGGGCTCCGGCGGAGGTAGTGTTCATATACTTTCTTTCCCCAGTGCACCTGATATTGCAGACTTGTATAGTCCAAGAGCGGCAGATAAGCATGAGTGGCAGCCGAGGTTAGGATCTCGATCACACCCTCCTCCTGCATCTGACGCAGACATTCTACGATATCCATATCCATCTCAATCATATAATCGCGGCGGATGTCACGGTAGAAGCGGTGATAGAATGCGGCTATCCTGGCTTGTTCCGTCTCACCGCGGGACATGAAATAGCGTTCGTCATCGGCGGCCAAAGTCTCTCGTTCATGAAGGTAATTGATGAACTCCTGCTGAATATAGCGGGAGGCTAATTGCTCCAACAGGGTAGGACTGAAACTGAAGGTAAGAGCCACATTGATGCCATCTTCCCGCAGCTTTTTCAGTGAGCGTAAAAGAGGTATGTAGGTTTCGGCCATGGCTTCAAAGAGCCAAACCTCGCCGAAAGGCCAGCGGCCCTGGCGTTTAACATAGGGAATATGACTATGCAAAACCAGCATAAGCTTAGAGCTCAATCGCGTACACTTCCCCCTAAATCATGTGGGACAACTTGTGACCGGTCTCACCAGACATGCTGGTGGTGAACGGAGCTCTCTGCCGTTCTGGCCCCGTTCAATCAGAAGTTGGCCAAATGTCAAATACGGGCCCCGATCTGGTGCCGGGTTTGGACCTGTTCATAAACCTCAGCGGTGGAACGGGCAATTACATCCCATTTGTATACTGTATCTATTTCCCGGCTGGCATTGGTTAAAAGCCGCTCTGCCAGTTCATCATCAGTGAGAATACGAATGATGGCCTCCGCCAATTCCCCCTCGCTTCCCGGAGTAACCTTCAAGCCGGTCACCTCATTCTGAACTATTTCAGCCAGACCGCCGGCATTGGCCACCACCACCGGAGTAAGGGTGGCCATCGCTTCGAGGGCTACGATACCGAATGGCTCATACAAACTCGGGAAAACCGCCACCCGGGCCTTATTATAAACATAGTTTCTTTCTTCGTTATAGATGAATCCGGTGAAATGCACCTGGTCTTCCAGGCCCATGCTCTGCACCAGCCGCTCCAAATCTTTTTGCTGGGGCCCGCGCCCGCCGACGACCAGCTTGGCCTGCGGCACCGCGGTCAGGACCTGGGGCATAGCCCGGAGCAGGTAGCAGACTCCCTTTTCGGGCACCAGACGACCAATGAAAAACACTACCTTGTCTTCGTCCTGAATAGAAAAACGCGGGCGTTCCGGCAAGGCCTGGAAGACCTCGGGATCCACCCCGTTGGGTATTATCTTTAAATCCTTAACCGGGCGTCCAAACAATGATGATATCTCCTGCTGCATATACTGACTGCAGCAGATCACTCGGTCGGCCTCCAGGGCCAGGTTTTTTTCGATCTCATTGATTTCTAGCTGCAAACGGTTATGCAGTCCGAGGTTGCGACCATGTTCAGTGGCGTGGATCGTAGTTACCAGCGGTATCTCGAAGATCTTGGCGACTGATCGTCCGGCATAGGCTACCAGCCAGTCATGGGCATGGATCACATCGAAACCGCCCGCCTGATGATTGATAACAACAGCCTCCCGGATCGCTTCGCTGTTGAAGCGAAAAGTCCAGGATTTAAAATTTTCGACTTCCCGGTAAGAACTCCCAACCCGGTGAATGAATACGCCGTTTTCCTCCTGAAAATCAGGATAATACTTGACGCGGGGAGTGATTATATGAACGCAAACTCCCTGGCGCACCAGGAATCTGCTAAGATCGTAGACATGCTGTCCCAGTCCCCCCACCATATGCGGCGGGTACTCCCAGCTAAACATCAAAACCTTCACGGGAAAGTCCCTCTTTATTACGATATTTAAAATTATAGTAACAGATTATTATTCCTATTAGAAGGATTTTTGCTTATAATAGTTTTGTCTCAAGGCTTAGTTATCGAAGTATGTTCATAATCTAAATCATATTTAATGGAGGGTTATTAATGAACGCGGTAGCCGCTAGTAAAAACGGTTTAAAATCCATAATCAAGGACATTGGTCTGGCCCCGTCCGGTCATTGGAAACTGGAATGGGTATCCCAAAACATGCCGGTGCTTAATATGTTAAAAGATGAATTCTCCCGCACCCAACCGCTGGAGAACATGACTATAGTCTGCTGCCTGCATCTGGAGGCCAAGACCGGATACCTGCTGCAGACCCTGCAAGCTGCCGGAGCCAACGTGGTAGCCTGCGCCAGCAATCCACTTTCCACCCAGGACGATGTGGTGGCTGCCCTGGCCGATTCCGGAATAACCATGTACGCCCATTACGGCTGCAGCGCGGAAGAATACCATCATTTCCTGGAAATGGCCTTAGACGCCCTGCCCGATGCAATCATTGACGACGGAGCCGACCTGGTGGGCCTGCTGCATAAGGACCGCATTGAACAGGCCAAAAAAATCATCGGCGGCTGCGAAGAGACCACCACTGGCATAGTCCGCCTGAAAGCCCTGGACCGGGATGGGGTCATGCTCTTCCCCATGATCGCCGTAAATGACGCCTATATGAAATACCTTTTTGATAATCGCTATGGCACCGGGCAATCAGTATGGGACGGCATCAACCGCACCACCAACCTGGTGGTGGCCGGCAAGGATGTAGTAGTAGTAGGTTACGGCTGGTGCGGCAAGGGTGTGGCATTGCGGGCCAAGGGTATGGGCGCCCGCGTCATCGTTACCGAGATCGACCCCATCAAAGCTAATGAAGCGATTATGGACGGTTTCACAGTTATGCCGATGATCAAGGCCGCCGAAGTCGGTGACATTTTTATAACCGTTACCGGAAATATAAACGTGATACGGGCTGAACACATGAAGGTCATGAAGGATAACGCAATCATGGCCAATGCCGGGCACTTCGACGTCGAAGTAAGCAAACCGGATCTTAATAGCCTGGCGGTTTCTACCCGTATACTGAAAAACAATATCGAAGAATTCGTAATGGCCGACGGCCGTAAGCTCTATCTCCTGGCGGAAGGACGTCTGGTCAACCTGGCTGCCGGTGACGGACATCCGGCCGAAGTCATGGATCTCTCCTTCTCTCTGCAGGCCCTATCCCTGATGTACGTCATCCAGAACCGCAAGGAACTTGACAACCATGTATATAACGTACCGGAAGAGATCGACCGCCGGGTAGCCTACCTGCGGCTCAAATCCGAAGGAATCGAAATAGACGAACTCACCAGCGAACAAAGCGATTACCTGGCCAGTTGGGAGTAAGGCAAATAATAGATTAAAACTGATCGTTTTGTAGGGGCGGATTCAATATCCGCCCTTGTTTAGTTACCCGAATAGCAAGACCGCCTTTTTCTCATAATAATTATAAGAATCAATGAGAAAAGGGCGGTTTTCGTATGGATAGCACTACCCGAAGATATACCTGGGTGTTTTTTCTGGTTTTGATATCAGTTATGGTGGCAGCTTACCTCCTAAATATTTTTGCAACTCCCCAGACTAAGCCCAGGCTCAGCCCGGCTCCGACCAATGAATCATCGTATGTAACAATCCGTGATACCTCAGGCAGGGTCATTTTGGAAACCGGCCTGCCGGTCGCCGCCAAGGACGAGTATATCAACGAAAAGAACATAAACTATGTGATCATAAGTGTGAAAGGGCGCAATGCAGTGGCCCGGATCAAGGAACCCGGCCATCCGGTCTCCCCTTCTCAATCGGAACGGAGTATCGGAGCCAGCTCTGCCGTACCAGCTCAGGCAGCACCCTTCAATACTCACGTGGTCATCTATCACTCCCACAGCGATGAGTCCTTTGGTTATGGAACGGGTATAACCAGCAAACCGGGTGACGGGCAAATATACCAGGTAGGCAGCGCCTTGACCCAATCCCTCGAAAAATCCGGGGTCAGCGTAACTCATAGTTTCAACACCCACGGGCCTCATGACATCAATGCCTATTACCGCTCAAGGCGCACCGCCCTGCAACTATTAAAGGAACGGCCTGATGCTATATTCGATATCCATCGCGACTCTGCCCCCGCAGAGGCCTATTTCGATACAGTCAACGGCATCAACACCGCCCGTGTAATGATAGTAGTGGGACGCTCCAATCCCAGCGAACAGACCAACCTGGATTTCGCGCAGCGGGTCAAGGACATGGGCGACGCGCTCTATCCAGGCATGATGCGAGGCATCTTCATCGGTCAGGGCGATTATAATCAGGACCTCTATCCGACCGCGCTTATCTTTGAGATCGGCACCGATACTATGTCCGTCGACCTGGCGGAAAATGCCGCCACCTGCCTGGGAGACGTCATCACGCACACTATTGCCAGGTAAACTTATTACGGGACGGTTGTTACCACAACTCAACCGCCCCTTTTAGATTTCTGTTTTAAGTTAAGCTATCTCATTTGCTTGCTGTTACCTGCTTAGATCTTCTTTCCACTTGTCAACACACGAAACGTTACCTCGCTAATAGTTCAATAATAATGGTAATATATTATAGATAGCCCTTTGATTGCAGCAAGGAGATCGGATATGCTGAAACTCGATCCCAAGTGGCGGGTTCTGATAGTAGTCTGCATAGGAATATTCATGTCTACCTTGGACGGCAGTATCGTCAATATTGCCAACCCCAGTATTGCCGCTGACTTCGGCATCAGTATGCAGCATGTGCAATGGCTGGTCACCGCTTATATGCTGGTGATCACCGCATCTTTGTTGTTTTTCGGAAAACTTGGTGATAGAGTCGGCGGGCAGAAGATATATACCTACGGTTTCATGGTCTTTACTATCGGGTCGCTGTGCTGTGCGATATCTCCCAGCCTGGGGGTTCTGACAGCAGCCCGCATTTTTCAGGGGACCGGTGCCAGTATGATGATGGCTACCGGAATGGGCATAACTTCTAACAGCTTCCCTCCGGAAGAAAGGGGCCGGGCATTAGGAATAACCGGCGGCATAGTAGGAATCGGCAATATGGCAGGTCCGGGCCTGGGGGGTTTAGTTCTCGGTAGTTTTCACTGGCCGGCCATCTTCTTGATAAACCTGCCGATCGGACTGATTGGCTTCCTGATGGCAATTAAATATTTGCCCGATCAACCCAAGAACTCCGCCAACCACCAATATGATATTCCCGGAACAGTGCTCTTTGCCCTGGCTGCTATCCTGATTGTGCTGTCCTTTTCTATCAAGAAGACCCCTGATCTTTGGCTTTTAGGTTCCTCTCTGCTGCTCTTCTTCATCTTTTACCGGCTGGAAAAGCAGAACGGACAGGGGCTGCTCGATTTTGACCTCTTTAAGATCAGGCGTTTTACTGATGGAAGTATCATGGCATTGGTCTCCTATTCCATACAACCCTTTGTCATCTTTCTAATGCCATTCTATCTGGAGGGCGTACTGCATTATTCTACCGCTCAGTCAGGACTGACCATGAGTATTACCCCCATAGCCATGGCATTTACCGCCCCGCTGGCCGGAAGCTTATCCGACCGGGTAGGTTCATCAAGGTTGACCCCTTTATCCTTTTTCCTGATAGGCGCAGCTAATCTGCTCATGAGCACACTAAATACTAATTCATCGGGTATTTTGGTAGGAGCCTATTTGGCGCTCTTCGGTATCGGTATGGGTATGTTCGGTTCACCTAACAATAACGCTATCCTGGGGTCTATCCCCCGTTTTAAAGCCGGATATGCTGGAGGTTTTGTTTCCACTATCCGTAATTTTTCCTTCGCCCTGGGTACAGCTGTTGCAACCGGTTTGTTTGCCCTGCTCTATTCACATGATCTGGTGCATTCCGCGCAAACCGCAGCATATGTTTCCGCAACCCGTTCGGTTTACTATACCGCCACGGCTATCTGCTTCCTCGGCATGATATTTGCCCTTATCAGCTGGAAAAACGAAAAAGATGAAAAAGCTGAAGAGGTAAGGGATATGAGCTAAAGGAGTACCGGCTGTATGTATGGGCGGATTCCAACGGCCACGGATGGCCTAGTATCGCGGGCGCCAGGACGGCGCGGGAGCGATGCGAAGTCCAGGGATGGTGCCAAGGATGGCAAGGAGCGGCCATATCCGCCCAATAGCCAGCGTGTATACCCCGGCCTATGAAATAGAGAAGTGTTTATCGACAAAAACCCTGCATACTCTTTTGACAGCCCAAGAATCATTCTGTTATAATAGTCAAGCAATATGCGCCTGTAGCTCAGTGGATAGAGCACCGGCCTCCGGAGCCGGGTGCGGAGGTTCGATTCCTCTCAGGCGTACCATAGAAAAGATAAAGCACTTCCAGTAATACGGAAGTGCTTTTTGTTTAGATAATATGGCAAGAGAACCGTCCCCTTGTTATCAAAGCCCTTCGGTTGCTCAAACAGGGTCTAGGGCAGTTTATTCCAATTAATCGATTGTTCCAATCCATTGTGTCATGAAGCTATTAAAATCATTCATTTGTTGACCTAAAACCCCCAATATACCCCCGCTCCAACTTTCAAAAGCAGCATCACCTTGGGGAGTTTTTAGTTTTTCGGGGAAAGTGCGAATAGTATACATAGGATTTTGAAATGAATATTCTTGTCCAATAACTTTATAATCACTGCCATCCAACAAAAATTTGGTTGTTCCGTTACAAGACAATTCGACAGTATGAAAATCTTTATTCTGTGTCTTATCTGCATACTGAAGAAAAACTCTGAATATATCCAACATTGATTTATCTCCTGGTATTTCTTTTAGATCATAAATCAAAACAGAAGAATCGTAATAGTTTTTATAGTGAACTGAAACCTTTATTCCTTCATTACGGTTATCTTCCTTGATTACCGTTGCCATGGCCCGTTGAAGTTGAATTTGAGGATAACCTACATACCCAAATAATATCAGAATAACTATTGCCGCAGATATCCCTAATACCCTTGACTTTGGTTTTTTGCCGCTTAGTGAGGGTGCCTCAATAAGGTTATCAGTCATTAAGGGCTCTTGACTGTTCTTATTTAATTCATTTATCGCGATATCATCCTCCATGGATATAACCCCCAATATTAGTCTTCTTTCAGATTTATCTTACTTTGTACAAGTATTCTTCCCCATTGATGCTTACGGTTAATTCAAGGGTTTTCCCGCTAGTCTCTACCTCTTTGGGAACCTCAATTATATAATGCATGACAGCGGTTGTAAGGGGGTCTATGTTTGTTATATTGGAATATGTTAAATCTCCGCCTCCAGATTCTTCAATGGAACAAAAGCCAGTATATTGGTACTTGTTATCATATTTAGCCTCAACATCTGCAAATGTATCAGCAATTTGCCCATCTGGTTGAAGATTCTTAACCCTGGCTATTATATGCAGGTAAATCCGGTCGTTTTGTTTAACTTGATAATACGTATAAAAGTCTGCTGGTCGAGACGGTATTACCTCTGTAGTGAATTCCACCTTATCTAAGGTAAATTCACAAAAGTCAGTTACGGTAACAGGCTGGCCTAATTGCATTATAGGTCGAGTATCTTTTTCAGATAATCCTTGTGCAGTAGTTTCTTTAACTGGTGTATCCGGCTTTTTAGAATCAGTACCAGGAGAACTAGTGCAGCCACTACACATACCCACACAGAGAATAATTATAATCGTTAAGATTCTTGTCTTTTTCAACATAAACACCACCTCCATATAATTCCATCAATTATGCTTCGACAACAAATAGGATATTCCTACCCGTTATGTTAGTTTCGACAATAGTTCTATCGTTTCGACAAATGAGATGATAGGTAATTACTTAGTTATACTTAATATCAGGCGAACAGAAGTGATAAGTCGTGTGACATTACAGAAAGCGGCTATATAATCGTGCACCTGACTGTACCCCAACCAAGCCAGGAAATGAGCAGAAAAGAGGAGACAGGACTTAATAACCTGTCTCCATAAATGCGATTATACTCGATTATTGGGGACTGTTGCAGACTAATCTAGATACAAGTCACAGCAATCCGCACCCGGGTGCGGAGGTTCGATTCCTCTCACATCCACAATGCCGTTTTCTATTCTTGACACTTATTTGACACCTTCTATAGGTGTCAAACAGGCATTTTTGTTGGTCTCTGACCTTATATTGATCGAACCGTTGTCTTCCCTTAATAGCCTTGATGAAAGCAAAATATTCAGGTCTCGTTAAGTCATTTTTGGGGAAACAGCAAGGGAAAATTTAAACGGCTTAAGCTGATTCAGAGTCTCATCACGTTCCGGTTTTAGAAGGTTTTAAAACTCATTGGCTGTGTATCCTGTTGCTTCTTTTTTAATAAATCGTGATGGTTAGTTTCTTTCAATGTCCTTTCCTTGGTCTTTGATTTCGATCGTATCTATATCCATATCGAGCAGGTTGACCAGCATGATTTTTCTGCGCAGGATCTCACCTCGACCCAGCAATACTTTGATCACTTCTGCCGACTGCAGACTGGCAACCAGTGCGGGAGTAAAGGACGGGGTGGAAATGGTCCATTTTTCAGATGTATTCTGTGGACGAGCATAGACGGTTTCAATGGTCCGGTCTTCGG
This sequence comes from Deltaproteobacteria bacterium, assembly GCA_050258735.1. GTDB lineage: Bacteria > Bacillota > Syntrophomonadia > Syntrophomonadales > Syntrophomonadaceae > Syntrophomonas_A. The sequence goes on from JBLMZJ010000118.1 coordinate 10,354, forward strand.
GGAATTGCGTGGTGAGCTGACCCATCCAGCCTTCTACTGCTCCATGCACTAAGGGTATTCTTAATTCCCGGCATAAGGCGGAGAGTTGCAGCCGATCCTGAACGTTATCAAGTGCATCCACTACTATATGGCAGCCCCCCAGTATGGCCCGACCCTGCTCCTGATCGAACTTGCCGAATACTGCTTCAAATCTAACTGCCGGGTTCAGCGATGCCACCCTTACTTCCGCAGTTTCAACTTTGCTGTGTCCAATCGAGTCAATGTTGGACAGTAATTGGCGGTTAAGATTATGTTCTTCGAAAACATCGTAATCCCATACCAGGATATTACCCACTCCCATACGGGTCAACTGTTCGAGCACATGCCCGCCCAGACCGCCGCAGCCAATAATAGCCGCAGTAGATTGTGCCAGTACCAGCTGCTCCTTAGCCGTAATGGTTCCGATATTACGCTGATAACGCAGGGGCATGATGCCCTGTTGCATAGCCTGGGCTTCCAACTCCGGCAGAGGGATGCTGTTCTCTACGGCCAATTCCCGTGCACGATTTATCGGGAGCGATCCTGAATTATTACTGCCTTCATTCTGCCAATCAAAGATTTCATTGACCATTTCGTATCACCCTCCTGCTACCGGAGGAAAAATAGCCAAAACGTCGCCCTCCTGTAAGCTACTCTCCAAAGACGCATGGTGCCCGTTTATAAAGATTATGCCGATATTTCGCTCATTGGCAGTGATCGAAAGTGCGTCCAGGACCTGCAGCACGGTAGTCCCTTCCGGATACTCGATGACACTGACCTTAAAACGTCCCTTCCGCAGGAAAGCAAACAGTTTGACCGTTACCTTCATCGCTATCCCTCCACCTGGGCAGGGTTTTCAAGCCCTGCCCGCAGACCGTCAAAAAAGTTAAATGGTGATGTAAGCTTTGGATTGCCGCGTCGCTTCGCTCCTCGCAATGACACAATATAGCTTACTTGTCACAGGTTTTTTAAGCTCTGCCCGGATAGTTTGTGTTATACTCCATGAACTTACTGGCCAATCCCCGTTTTCTGCAAGCCTCACAGAGCTTTTGGGGCTGGTCGAATTCCGGGTGATTTTCTGCCAGGTATCCTATTTCCGCCTTGGTGGCATAGTATTTTCCGCAATGATCACAGGCCTGCAATTCAAAGTCTTTATGCCAGATGGATCTCAGATCATTTTCCTCGACGCTTTCTATTGCTCCGGTTGGGCAAACCCGGGCGCAGGCGCCGCACCCTATACATACATCAGCTGCCTGATCATAGGGAGTGGCCACCCGCTTGTCGGTTCCCCGCATAATGAGAGAAATAGCACTGGGGCCTACCTCTTCGCAGGCCTTAACACAAATATTGCATAAAATGCAATGCTCCTCGGGGTTTTCCCGCAGCGACGTTTCCGGACACCCGTATTCATGGTAAAGCTTCTGTAACAGGAGGCTCCCGGAAGCCCGCTTATACAGCAGCATAATGATATTGCGCCTGATTTTATCGATCACCGGTGTAGAAGTAGTTACCTCGATCTCTTCCCGGATCGGGTAAGTGCAGGCTGCTACCAAGCTCTTACGGCCGCCCTGGTCCACCTCTACCATACACAGGCGGCAGCGCCCTTCTCCCTTAAACGCCTCGTGATAACAGAGGGTGGGAATGCTGATTCCGGCTCTCCGGGTCGCTTCCAGCAGTGATTCCCCATATTCTACTGTGATCTCCTGTCCGTCTACTACTATCTTCATTAGCCCCACCCTCCTCTACTTGACCTTTACGGCCTGGAAATTGCACCGGTTGAAACAATCACCGCAGCGGATGCATATTTCCTGGTCAATAACATGAGGTTCTTTCTTTTCCCCGCTTATCGCACCAGCCGGACAGTTCTTCTCACATAAACCGCAGCCATTGCACAACTCCGGATCTACATAAAACCGGGTCAGGCTGCGGCAAACCCCGGCCGGGCAGCGATGCTCACGGATATGGCTTTCATATTCTTCCCGAAAATACCTGAGCGTCGAGAGTACCGGGTTAGGAGCTGTCTTGCCCAGGGCGCACGATGAAGCGAGTTGCAGGGTTTCACCCAGTTCCTCCAGTAATGACAGGTCGCTGATACTCCCCTGGCCTTCGCAGATCCCAGTCACTATCTCCAACATATGGCCGATGCCCTCCCGGCAGGGCACGCACTTGCCGCAGGATTCTCCAGCCAGGAAATTCAGGTAGTAACGGGCTACCTCTACCATGCAGGTATGATCGTCCATAACGATCAGTCCGCCGGACCCCATCATGGATCCGGCACTGGTAAGCGAATCAAAATCCACCTGCAGATCCAATAGTTCAGCGGGGATGCATCCTCCGGACGGTCCCCCGGTCTGCACCGCCTTAAAGTCTCTTCTCTTGAGTATGCCGCCGCCGATATCATATATGATCTCCCGCAGGGTAGTCCCCATGGGCACCTCAACCAAACCGGTGTTGACCACCTTGCCTACCAGAGAAAACACCTTGGTTCCCTTGCTCTTCTCAGTTCCGATAGAAGCGAACTTTTCGGCCCCATCCCCGATAATGACGGGCACATTGGCCCAGGTCTCAACATTGTTGATCACGGTCGGCTTGCCCCATAAGCCCTTTTCAGTGGGGAATACGTACTTGTCACGCGGTTCTCCCACATTACCTTCAATGGAAGTGATAAGGGCGGTTTCCTCTCCGCAGACAAACGCGCCTCCCCCGCGAACGATCTCGATATCAAAAGCCCAGCCGCGTTCCAGGATATCCATACCCAGGTAGCCATGCGCCCGGGCATCCCGAATGGCCAGGTTGAGATTGGTGATCGCCAGCCCATACTCGTCACGAACATAAATAAACCCCCGGTGAGCGCCAATCGCCAGCGAAGCGATCAGCAGTCCCTCAATTATCGTGTGGGGATCGCCTTCCATAATACTGCGATCCATAAAAGCCCCCGGGTCCCCCTCGTCTCCATTGCAGACCAGGTATTTTTCGGTTCCAGCCTGGACCGCGCAGCTCTGCCATTTGACCCCGGTGGGGAATCCCGCTCCCCCCCGTCCGCGCAGACCCGACCGCTTGATCTCGTCCAGAATATCCTGTGGAGACATGGTAAAAGCCTTGCGCAGCGCCTGATAACCTCCCACTTCAAGGTAATCATCCAGAGAAGCGGGATCGATCTCGCCAATATGACGAAGGGCGATCTTATGCTGTTTTCGGTAAAAATCGATCTCATGATGGGATCTGACCTGCTTCTTGGTGACGGGATCACGATAGAGCAGTTTCTTTACGACTTCTCCCTTTTTTATGGTCTTCTCAATGATTTCTTCTACATCTTTAGCTTCCACATGGCAGTACGTAATGTCATCAGGAAGTATTTTGACCAGGGGCCCCTGCTCACACCAGCCGTTGCAGCCAGTAGCTTTGGTATAGGTACTGACCGCGATACCCGAATCAGGTCCCAGCCTGCTGGCCAGAGCCTGGTAAACCGCCATGCTCCCGTTGGCCTGGCAGCCAGTTCCACAGCAAACTAATATCTTTTTTAACTCTGGATCATTGATGGTCTTCA
>JBLMZJ010000119.1:0-3781 GCA_050258735.1 Deltaproteobacteria bacterium
ATATCGTTAACCTTCTGGTAATCGTTTCAGCAGCCAACAGTGAGACAGACCTGGCGCGGTTAGTGCAGGGCCTGAAGGAAATTGCGGATCAGAAGATGCCTCCTGATTCACTGAGTGATCATCTTTTTAGAATAAAGGACCACATGTGCGCGCCAGAAACAAAAATGATGTGCACACCACGCGAGGCTTTTTTCCGCCCTTGCGAGCCGGTTTTGCTTCATGCCAGTTCGGGCCGGGTAGCAGCCGAAACAGTGGCCTGCTATCCTCCAGGAATACCGGTGTTATGTCCGGGCGAGGAGATAACCGATGAAATAATCGATTTTCTAAGGCTAGGGCTGGAACTGGGCATCCATTTCCAGGGCCAGCAGGACCCCGAGCTGCGCAATATACGAGTGCTGGCTTAAGGATTAATCAAACTCTTTATTGGGGTTGACCTCCACGACCCTAGGACCGGCACGATAATACGATTTACCCAAATCACGGCGGTTCTTTTTGCCTTCGCTCGTTTCGATTGTAAGCCATGTGTGAACAGTTAGTCCGTCGTGTCCTTCCATTGCAACTTTTCTGATTCCTGGTGCCAGGGAATGATTATATCTAACCTCGGTCCAGGCCGAGCTGTGATTAGATTGTTCGTGGTGCCAGGTCACCTTGGGCGGAATCTCCTGGCCATAAAAAGCCATATATACAGTGTCTCCTACACTGTCAGCCCAAATCATCATCGGACCCTTGGTCGTATTACGAAACTTAAAATCGTTAATTCCGTAGGTCACTGTAGCATCTTGCCCAGGAGGCACATAGGGAACGGTCATGGAGTGAGGATGCCGCTCCACGATCTCAACATTTGATTGAATCGCAACGTTGTAGAGCAGAGAAGCAATCTTGCATACTCCTCCTCCAATGGCTGGAAGTATGCGGCTTCCACTATAGGACGGGCCCGGTTTGAAACCGCGAATGGTCGAATAAGGTCCGGCTGTTTGATTTTGTGAAAAAATCTGTCCTGGCTGTACTACTACTCCAGAGACCAAGTGGGCTGCCCGGTCAATATTATGCCGCTCAAATAAAATGGGGTCCGGTAAACTAGCCCGGTAAGCGGCCATTAGATAAGGAGTCTCATACTTCGTTCGCAAGGCTTTGAAACGCTCATCCTGGTCCCACGGCAGTGGTTCTCTTACCGGTCCGCTTACCACACCTTTTGAATCAGCTGGGATATCCAGCGGTTTGGCGGCGGTATTGCCACGTTCCCGGTCGGTTTTGGTGCGCGGCTCAAGCAGCCGATTTATTGATCCGGTTCTGGTGAAGCCTGCTATAAGAGCTGCAAATAGGAACAAGATGAGAACTGGAACGGTAATATACATCAGATGCGCTTTTCTCAATGCTCTATTCCTTTCAGTAGGTTTTCAAGATACCTAATTCTTAAATTGTCTCAGTTAGAGCTAAATATACGAGTGGATACCTGGCAGTTGTGTGAAGCAGAATATTGGTGGAGGGATCGGAATGAGCAACGCGTGCGAGTGGTGGATGGGACTGAATGATCCGGATTTATCAATTGAAGATACCCAGGTAGCAATTATCGGCGTTCCATATGATGGTTCGGTGAGCCTGGATGTGGGTGCTGCCGAAGCTCCTGGAACAATGCGGGAGTTATCGATCCTGGTGGAGCCGTACACGGATACCCTGATCGACCTTAGGCAGCTGCGCTTAAAAGATGTGGGTGATGCGGCAGTGGACAACTCCAATGCTGAAAAAACCCAAGCGGCGGTTGAGGCTGCAGTGAGCGGCATTGTCAAGGCGGGGGTTTTGCCAGTGTTAGTTGGGGGGGACCATAGCATTACCAGCGCCGCCGTTAAGGCTTTCTCAAATTATAAGAATTTAGGGATCATTTGGTTTGACAGCCATCCCGACCTGATGGACGTATATGAAGGTTATGAAAAAAGCGGCACCAGCCGCTGGAATCATGCATGTCCCCTGCGCCGAGTTACCGAGCTCAGCTGTATTGATACCAGATATGTCCTGCTGATCGGAATTAGAGACATCATGGATGAAGAAAGCCGATTTGCTCAGGAACGTGGTATTGAGATAATAACTGCTTACGTACTCGATTCAATATCTGCGGGTGAATTAGCTGATCGGATAGGACGGAAATTCAAAGGAGCATCAGGAGTATACCTGAGCATTGATATTGATGTGCTGGACCCGGCATATGCTCCGGGGACTGGAGTGCCGGTGCCGGGCGGTATTGCTACCCGCTGCATTTTAAGCCTGTTAAGAGAGATGCTGGAGCGAGAAAAACAGGCGTTCAGAGAGGAGCAGCACTACATCCGCATTATAGGGGCCGATATTGTAGAAGTTGCGCCGCCGCTGGACATAAGAAACATGACTAGCTTGGCAGCCATCAGCATTTTAAAAGGAATACTGGCCTTCCTCGCCGTACAGATCGGGGAAGGCCGCAGAACAGAACCGTTATCCGCAGGTAGTAACCACCTTAAGGGGGGATAGGTGGGCAGCCGCGGGCTGTGTTCATCTTATTTTATGGACAGGTTATTCCTAAAGCCGAATATGTAGCGATATCTACAATCCCGGTAGCCGGTAAACCCTGAGCCGTCTGGAACTCGCTTACTGCAGCTGAAGTGCGGGGGCCGTATATACCATCTACCGGTCCAGGATCAAATCCGCGAGCGGACAGGATCGTCTGTACTGTACGTATATCTTCACCCCTCATATAGGGGCTGGTCAGCTTAAGTGTCCGGCAGGGCGGTGGAGTCTGAGGACATTCAATGCCTAATGCGGCATAGGTCTGGTAATCGACATTGCCGGTAGCTGGAAGCCCTTTGGCTGCCTGGAAACTGGCTACTGCCGCGGAAGTCCGAGGTCCAAAGATACCGTCAATAGGGCCTGGATTAAAGCCATTAGCCATTAGTGCGGCCTGCACTGCAGTAACATCATCACCTTGAAGATAGGGAGTAACGACCGCCAGGATACGGCATTGGGTCGGGCCGATAGGCTGCGATTTAAGCAAGGTAGTCAAGGTCACGGCACGATAGCCGCGGTCACGGATGTTTTGCAGGATAAGGGGCAGTGACTGCAGCACTCGAGCTGACTCGTGCAGCAGGATAATGGCTCCTGGCTGCAGCGCAGAGAGGACTCGGGTCAGGATCTGATTACCGGATGCGCTGTCATCTTTGGGGTCAGCTGACCATAGAACGTTCCAGCGGTAATCAAGACCAGATGCCGCCGACAGCACGGATTGATTGAAAGCTCCGTAGGGAGGCCGAAAATAGCCCCAAAACCGTCCTGCGGCATCTTCGATCAATTCACGGGTCCTTCCTAGCTGATTCATAACCTGCCCCTGAGACAGGCCAGTAAGACGCATGTTATCATAACTGCGGGCGCCGATGTCATTGCCCGCCCGGTGGATATCACGGAGCAGGGCCGTGCGCCCTTTGGCTTGCGCACCCAGTATGAACCAGGTGGCGTTGCTGTTGTAATTGCGCAGGGTGTCAACCAGCTGTAATGTGTAATCTGAATTGGGGCCATCATTGAATGTCAAAGTGACAATTTTTTCGTTGGTTGCCACCTGTCTGATCGTTGATATAGGCATAAACGCACCTCCATACGGTAGTCTATTCGGTATACCGACAAAAGGTGCGTTATATATTCATAAAATACTGCGTTATATGGAGGTTTATATGTGTAAGGCGGGGGAGGTCAGCCGCATTGAAAGCACAGTGGGGGACAGACCTCGTTCATTCGCAGCTGAAGTGAAACGAAAGCATCGAGGCCT
>JBLMZJ010000120.1:0-6672 GCA_050258735.1 Deltaproteobacteria bacterium
GGGCCCTGCCAGGTAACCGCACCGTCAAACTCAGCAATAACCTGATCTCCAATGGCCTTGGCCCCCTTGGCGATCTGAAAAGGCACCTGTTTTCCAGGCATCGGGTTGAGGACCTCGCCCAGTACATTATTCCCTGGCGTTCCTTCGGTAGCCGGTTTACGCTCTGCCAGGATATCACCTGCTTTGACCTGTATGATCCCGCCCAGGTTATAAAAATCGACCCGGCCGTCTTCGGTGGTCTCAGGTTTCAATTCTGGTTTATCGTAAAAATAGGTAACTTGGGCTTTTTCTCCGGGAACCGAAGGCAGCCCCATTGCCACCAGGAAATGCCCGGCAACGAAAAGCTCTTCGCATAAACGATGGATACCGTCGATATCTATACCATAAACAATACCGGCTTCCTGCAAAGCCTGAAATACTTCTTGAGGCTCCAGCATCGTTCCTGCCGGAGTTACTAGAAAAGCCTCCATTTTATCGGCAGAAACTTTGATCTTTATATCCTTGCCCGTTGTCGTCTTATTTTGCCTCTCCACCTGATTTCCTCCCCGATCCAGATAAAAGCTATCGAACGACCAATGCAGTCTAAATCCCATATAAATTGGCTGGCCCCGGGACTGTCCGGAAATAACCATATAGTCTTAACTATGCATGTTGATTTCAAGGATGCCATTGTTCCTTGTCAAAGACAGAAAATAAAACAAGAAAAGAGTGCTGCGGAGATAGACCCTCACCGGCAGCTTATACCGAATGATCGGTTCTATATATGTTTGAATAAATAGGAAGGATTCGCTTAGAACACTATATCACAAAACATACCAATTACTCCATATAGGACAATGCAATAATTTTTTACTATTCTTTAAACCGATGCTATCAAACCTAAACTGACGTCATCTGCGTTTATGATTATTGGTGGATTCAATAGTGTATTATCTGGTCATCTCGCAGATAATAACCTTAGCCAAACCTATTTGAATCAGAAGGATGTGCTTTACTTGCAAGCTTGGGACGGCTTCGAGGCAGGACGTTGGATGCATGATGTGGATGTTCGGGATTTTATCCATAAGAATCACACTCCATATGAAGGTGACGGCTCATTTCTGAATCCGGCAAGCGAAAAGACCAAAGCATTATGGACGAAGTGCCGGGAATTGCTGAAAGAAGAACGAGAGCACGGCGGGGTCTTGAGTGTAGATACCAGCCGGCCTATGCAGATCAACAGCCACGAGCCCGGATACATCGATCGGGACTATGAGATAATTTATGGTCTGCAGACTGATGCCCCGCTAAAACGCGGAATTAATATCTACGGCGGTATTCGTACCACCATGAAGGCTGCCATATCCTATGGCTATGAGATTCCTTCTGATATAGCTGATTTTTTCCGTCTGCACCGCCCCACCCACAATGATGGCGTTTTCGCTGTATATACTCCGGAAATGAAGCTTGCCCGCAAGGTGGGGATAATTACCGGTCTGCCCGATTCCTACGGCCGGGGGCGCATTATCGGAGATTACCGCCGTTTGGCCCTGTATGGCATCGATTATCTGATCCAGCATAAAATATCCGATCTTGACCGTTTGCCTGAAGAAATGAACTCTGCCTCCATACAGCACCGGGAAGAGATCTATAAACAGATCGAGGCTCTGAAATCTGCTTGCGAAATGGCCGGTTCCTATGGTTTTGATATATCGCGGCCGGCCGCTAATGCCCGCGAAGCTGTACAATGGCTTTATTTTGGTTATCTGGCAGCGGTAAAGGAACAGAATGGGGCCGCCATGAGCCTGGGTCGGGTATCTACCTTCCTGGATATATATCTGGAGCGTGATATGAAACGAGGACAATTGGATGAAGGGGCAGCCCAGGAACTTATCGACCAGCTGGCAATCAAGCTCCGTCTGGTTCGTCATCTGCGCACACCTGAATACAATGAGCTTTTTGCCGGCGATCCTAACTGGATAACCGAATCGATCGGCGGGATGGAAAACGATGGCCGCACCCTGGTCAGCAAGACAAGCTTCCGCTTTTTACACACCCTGCGTAATCTTGGTCCATCCCCCGAACCCAATATGACCATTCTCTGGTCCAGGCATTTGCCCCGGGCTTTTCTGGAATTCTGCGCCGGGTTGTCTATTGATACCTGCGCTCTGCAATACGAAAACGATGATCTTATGCGAGACTATTACGGTGATGATTATGCGATAGCCTGCTGCGTTTCGGCTATGCGCGTAGGTCGTGAAACCCAGTTGTTCGGTGCTCGCTGCAACATGGCCAAGCTCCTCCTCTATGCTATCAATGGAGGCAGAGATGAGATGACAGGTCAGCAGGTAGGAGTGGAAATGCCTGTATATGACTCAGAATTCCTGGATTATGATGAGGTAATGAGGCGGCTCGATATTCAGATGAAATGGCTTTCAAGGCTTTACGTCAATACTATGAACGTAATCCACTTCATGCATGACCGGTATGCTTACGAAAGCCTGCAAATGGCTTTACATGACAGTTATCTCCACTACTACATGGCATTTGGCATTGCAGGATTATCGGTAACCGCTGATTCTCTCAGTGCCATCCGTTACGGTAGGGTAAAACCGATCCTGGATGCTCGTGGCCTGGTCACGTCTTTTGAAACCCGCGGTGACTTCCCCTGCTTTGGCAATGATGATGATAGGGTTGACCTCATTGCAGTCAAACTGATCAAGATGTTCAACTTTCATTTGCAAAAACATGCAACCTACCGTAACGCTCAGCATACATTATCCATACTTACCATCACCTCTAATGTGATGTACGGTAAACATACCGGTGACACCCCGGATGGCAGGAAATGTGGAGAAGCCTTGGCTCCGGGGGCTAATCCGGTCCACGGTCGGGAAAAGTTCGGAGCAATTGCCGGCCTTAACTCATTAGCCAAACTACCTTATACTTATGCCCGTGACGGTATATCCCTGACCTTCTCCATAGTACCGGAATCTCTCGGCAAGACAAACCCCGATCGGATCACTAATCTCCTTTCCCTTTTTTCCGGATATTTCGGTCAGGATGCCCATCATATGAACGTCAATGTGTTGGACCCGGAAACTCTTATCAAAGCTATGAACGAACCTGAGAAATATGCCGACCTGACAATTCGCGTTTCGGGCTATGCTGTTCATTTCACCCGTTTGAGCCGTGAACTGCAAGAAGAAATCATCGCACGTACATTCTATCGCAAGATTTAAGCAATTAAGGAATCGACAATGATTGGCCGCATCCATTCCATAGATAGTTTCAGCACTGTAGACGGTCCGGGGGTCCGTATTGTGATATTCATGCAGGGTTGTGGTCTCCGCTGTATGTACTGTCAGAACCCTGATACCTGGGCGGTCTGTAATGATAAAACCCGGGAAATGAGCGTTTTGCAGGTCATGCAAATGATCAAGCGGGGTATCCCCTACTATGAGGGCCAGGGGGGAGTGACCTTTTCCGGCGGCGAGCCTCTGCTGCAACCAGACTTCCTTCGCGCGGTACTCCTCGAATGCAAGCGGCTGGGCATCCATACTGCCATCGACAGTTCGCTGTACATCGATCCCATACAGTTGGAAAAGGTTGTCCCATATACCGATCTGGTACTGGGCGATATCAAATCTTTTAACTCGGAGACCAGCATCAAACTCACCGGGGCTGCCAATCATTTGAATCTATCCAATCTTACTCTGCTCAACCGGCGCGGTATAACCATCTGGATCAGATATGTAGTAGTGCCTGGATGGACAGACAGGCAGGATGATATAAGCGATATGGCATACTTTTTGAGGGAGTTGGATCATGTAAAGAAAATTGAGCTGCTTGCTTATCACACCCTTGGTAAACATAAGTGGCGGATGTTGGGGCTGAATTACCAGTTGGAAGATGTTGCTCCCCCCACAAATGAACAACTCAAGGCCATAGCGGAGCAGATCTCATCCGTAAGCGGCAAGCTTACCACCTTTTAAACTGACAGCGCGGCTATGGCTGCCCACGACCGCGCTAAGACTGCAGGCTAATAAATAACCTCCAGTTGCGGCCAGAAGCTGGTATTCGGATATTCGCGGGCAAAGAAACCTACCAGACTATTGGCGCCCTCGTCTCCTCTGATAATGATTCCGCGGTTAACTGTCTCACCCTGAAACCACTCCTGGATCAGGGAACTCAAATCGATCTTTATGATACCGCTGACACCGCTGCTAATAAGAGCCGCTCCATCTGGTGTACTGCTGCATATAGGCTGATTGTTCCAGGTCACGCCCGTTTCACTCCAGTTCTGTAAGACCCGGTATGCATTTATATTTATGGTACTGCCGTTTAGTATTTCATTGCGATATATACGCAGGTTCAGATATGCGTTCTTGATGACTGAACCGGGGAGAATTGCATTGGAACCTACGTTCCCCAGGTTGAACTCCAGGAGGCTGCGATAGACATCACCATTCTGTTTATAGCGGCCGATATACAGATAAGGTACTATTCCGAAGTTGCTGGCTGGATACCATTGAGCGATATATGCATCTATATTGGGTGTAAAGTAGATCTCAGTCACGGCCTATCATCTCCCTTCTCTTTCTCTGTATCTTATTCTGGGAGATGGTAATATGTGACAAGCCAAGTCGTAATAAAGAGATCAGTGTAAGACTGGCTTTTAATCAATTTCACCCCGGCACTTCTTAATCGATGCGGACCTTATAGTCCCGCAGCCAGCTGTTGATTTGGATGAGATATGCCATATATTGAGCATCATTCATCAATTGCCCGAACCAGGGCCGGGAGAATATATTTTGTTGGCCAGAGATACGTTGGCGAAGGACCCCCGGTTCAATCAACTCCAGTAATGGTGATCCCGGGTCATTGAGTATTGATATTAATCCTTCTCTTACCGCCTGTAGATATACCGGGCTGTGCGTTTTGGGATAGGGACTCTTAGGGCGGGACAGTACGTCCGGCGGAAGAATGCCCTTTAAGGCACGGCGAAGTATGCCCTTCGGCATATTATCGCAATGCTTTATCGACCAGGGAATGTTCCATACATATTCCAGAAGCACATGGTCGGCAAAAGGGACCCTTACTTCCAAGCCCCAGGCCATACTCATGCGGTCTTTGCGGTCAAGCAATGTTGGCATGAACCTGGTAATGTTCAGATAGAATAACCGCCTTATTCCGGCATCTTCATCGTTTTCTCCTTCCAGCCCCGGCACCTCCCCTATAGCCTCCCTGAATCTTTCACGAACGTATTCTTCGGGTCTGATTTTCTGAATTATATCAGGTGATAAGAAACTGATCCTCTCCTGCAATGCTCTGATCCATGGAAAAGTCATGGGAACGGGTCGTTGCCCGAACCAGGGATATCCGCCGAATATCTCGTCAGCGCATTCACCGGATAATGCGACTGTTGTCATTCCCCTGACCTCACGGCAAAACAGGAATAATGAAGCATCAATATCTGCCATCCCCGGATAATCGTTGGCTTGCATAGAAGGGATCAAGGCAGATGCCAGTTCGTGATTATCAATAATTATATTGTGATGTTCGGTATCCAGGTAAGAGGAAACCCGGCCCACCCACTCAGAATCGGGATCAGGCTGAAACTCTCCCGCTCTGAAGTTCTTATCATTTTCAATATAGTCGACCGAGAAGGTATGCAGGCGGCCTTTGGCTTCTTTCTTGAACTGATGGGACGCCAGTGCAGAAATCGCACTAGAATCAAGACCTCCGGAAAGAAATGTCGCCAGGGGGACATCAGACACCAACTGTCGATCAACTGCATCCTGGAGCAAATATCTGATCTTTTCCTTAGTCTGATCTATGTCATCCCGATGGGGTCTGCTCTGCAGTGACCAGTAACATTGGCTTTTGATCCCCTTACGATCATATATCAATGAATAGCCCGGCCGCAGTTCCCGGATATCTCGAAAGATTCCATGACCCGGTGTTCTCGATGGTCCCATGACCAGTATTTCAGCAAGTCCTTCATCATCTATTACCGGTTCCACTTGAGGATGCACCAACAAAGCCTTTATTTCCGAAGCAAACAGGAGGCTGCTCCCCCGCTGGCTATAAAACAGCGGTTTTACGCCCAATCGGTCACGGGCCATAAAAAGTACTTCACGGTTCTCATCCCATATGGCGAAGGCAAATATACCATTCAGGTGACTTATGCACCCTTCTCCCCATTCCATATAACTCAACAAAAGTACTTCAGTGTCGGAATTAGCTGACTCAAATAACCAGCCCCTGGCAATTAACTCTTTTCGTAATTCATTGCTGTTGTATAATTCGCCGTTGTAAACCAGCATACATGACTTTTCACGCTGGTCACGTAACATAGGCTGTTTACCGCCTATGGGATCAACCACCACCAGCCGCCGATGGCCCAGAGCAGCCCGGCGCGACAGCCAGATCCCCCCATCATCGGGTCCGCGACGAGCCAGTTTATCAATCATTAGCTTCAATCTTACGCCTTCGTTACTAAGATCTCGTTCCCAGTCGACCCAGCCTGCAATACCGCACATCAGTATTTCCTCCTTGAAACAAAAAGGACGCCCGAAGTCAGTAACTTCCGGCGCCTTTGCCTTACAATACTATTATGTTTTTTAGGCACAATAGTGACTGGAAGATACTGTCTGCGCCCAAAGCCTGCTCCGGCGTCACTTGCTTCCA